>PAIW01000049.1 GCA_002710885.1 Chloroflexota bacterium
CCGGGGCGGGTGTAGCACAGGCACGCCGGCGCCCACCGCCGCAGGAACCGCCCAACCCATACCCGCGATGCCGCCGGGGCACAGGAACGTAGCGCGCTGTTGGGACTGGTAGAAATGGTACATCCACGCCCGGTTGTTGCCTGCGTCCAGCGTGATGATGGTCGAAGGGTCAACGCTCTCCTGGAGGAGCCTGACAAGGCGTTGTGGCTGCACCGGGCTCTGATTCGCCGTCAGGCCCGGCGAGTCGTTGAAGAACCGTAGCTCCTCCTTGCGCTGAGCCAAAGCGACGACCCTGGGTTCCAATTCCCTGGTGGACAGCCCCTGATCTCGGGACACCTGAAGAATCTGGGTCAGCACCGCGCGAGCATCTCCAATTAGACCCATCTCCACAGGGACCGTCCACCCAGCGTTGCGCCCTTCGATGTCTATCTGAAAGATGCGATGACGGTCAGGGTTCAACAGGTTTGGATGGTGGGATGCCGTGTCCTGTGGCCGCATCCGAGCGCCGACCACCAGCACAACGTCGGCCTCGCTGACCTGACGATTGGCCGTCTCAATACCGTAAATTCCCATCGGGCCGACCGACAGTGGATGAGTCTCCTCGATTGCGCTCTTACCCTTGTAGGTTGTGGTGACGGGGATGACCATCTGCTCCGCAAGCTCTCGCAGTTCCTGGTGAGCGCGGGCCATGTGGACTCCGTTGCCTGCGATAATAATGGGATTCTTCGCGGAGGCCAGAGCGTCGACAACTCGCTGAATGGCGTCGGGCGGGGCCACCATCTCCACGTTGCTCAGGTATCCTGCCGAGGGATGGGTTCCCACAGGTCCGTCGGGGTCGAACTCGCCGAAGGAGGCGTTGGTGCGAAGCAACAGGGCGGTGGGGCCTGGGGCTCCAGACATGGAATGCTTAATCGCAAGCTGAGCGCCCAACACCGCCTCATTGGGAGTGGTTGCGAGGGTTGTGTACTTGGTCATGGCCCGCAGTATCGACAGCAGGTCACCCGTGCCGTACTCGCCGGACACTTCCTGGTTGTTTCCAAGCTGCCAGAAGCCTGTGTCTGATGTGTCGGTGATTGCCAACATGGGCGAGTAGCTCATCAGAGCTTCCATAATGCCGAATCCGCCGCTGGTGCCGATGAACGCCCCCTGACCCATGAGAACGGCTGGCTTGCCGGTGAGACGGCCATGCACATCGGCCATAATGGACGCCGACTGCTCGTGGCGTGCCAGAATCACCTTCATGTTGTCCTGTTTATCAAAGAGGCTGTTATAGATAGCGCCGGTGGCGCCGCCAGGAATGCCGAACACGTGGTCAACACCGGCGTCTATCAGGGTCTCCGCTATCTTTTGCGCTCCAGTGGGCATGTCACTTTCCTTGATCATTTGATGAGTCTAACGAACTTTATGATGTCTTACTGAGCGGAGCGAAGTATCCGGTCGTTCAAATACAACAGTTGCAATGCGGGGCCAGAATCTTCCAGGAATGATATCAACACACGGAGCATACGGCCAACAAAACGGCGCCGCTGACGACGTAGATTCTGAGTAATACGCCCGTCCGATAAGTAACATCTGTTGATCGTTCGATCACGTGACGCTGTAAAATGGGTCACATGTATCAGACGCTATAACACATCGACATTCGTCCCTCCCCGGTTACGATGCTAACGCAACAAGTCGAAAAGAGACGGAGCCAGGGGAGTTTCGATCTCTTCGCGTCGCTCGCGTCGATGAATCGATATCCAATCGTCCTCGAAGTTAACCGCGCTTAGAACTTCCTCGAAAGAGACCAACGGCACGTCTCGGTTGACCGAGAATCGATGAGCCGAGGCTGGCACGACTCGGAAGATCGTGAATTGGCTGCCATGAGGCTGCCATGTGAAATGGTGAGTCCCATCCACCCGGTTACAGCCCTCCAGATTGCCACGTGAGTTATACTCCCACGTGAAATCTTCTGGCGTGAATCGCATGGCTTCTTCTTCGAAGACCAAGAACTCTCGGGATTCAAGGTTTCTCACCATTACCACGATTCGCAGTTCATTGTGTTCGGCCAGCGCCTCATCGACCCTCGCGTTCCACACTTCCAGCACGGCGCGACCCGTTTGTTCAGTGTCGTCATGCGGATCAGAGATACCGAGAGAGTAGTTCGGCGAGTTGCGGCCAGAAATCAAACGAACTGTGGTCGCGGTGAACGGTTGCGGGCGCTTGATCGTCTTGACTGACCACGCGCACCTGTCCAGAACCACGTCTGCGATGCCCAAGGGGCTGTTTCTGTGAATGCCTCCGATGGCGTTGGCGAAGATCGTTCCGAAATCGTCCCCGTTTATGTCACCCTGTCCAACGGCGATTCGATGCACTAGCTGTTTGCCGAGCATTTGCATGACCGCGTCGGGCAGTTGTCCCAGAGGGTACGGGCCTCTACGCCTTCGAGCCGATCCCCGCAACCTCGGTTCGTTTGACGACATCGACGACTTCCTTAATCACTGATTGAACCATCGGAACAGGCACCGCGTTGCCTGTCAGCTTTCGCGCCTGGGAATAGTTGGAGTCGAGTTCAAAATCTTCTGGGAAGCCCTGCAATCGCAGCAATTCTCTGGGCGTTAATCGCCTCTCCCCGTTCACCAGCAGATAGTTGTACGACGCCCCGGCCCTCAACGCGCAGGACCACTGATGACTGGAGATATTGCCAGACTTGTTCTCGTGCCAGATGGACGGCGTTACCTCCGCTGTGTGAACCTCGTGGCGTTTGCTGCGAATCCTGTCCGAGACCAAGTGTTTGGGATCAGGGTCGGATTCCAGAATTTCATCGATAGGCTTCATCGGGGCAGTCCCGGATGGCCAGTGGAATGAGTCCATATCGGCCAGGGTTGCGACGATAATGATACGCTCTCGCTTTTGAGGCAAACCGAAATTGAGAGCGTTCAACACCCTATAATCAACGTCGTATCCCATTTCTGTCAGATCGTTGACGATACGCCGAATCACCTCTCCCTTTTGCAGGGTGAGAAGCTGTTTCACGTTCTCAAGGACGATGCCCCTGGGCCGCTTGGCCCGAACGATACGCGCGATCTCAAAGAATAGCGTGCCTCTGGGGTCGGCGAACCCGCCTTTGCTTCCAATGATAGAAAACGGCTGGCAGGGGAACCCGGCGAAGAGCAGATCATGGTCGGGGATGTCATTTTCTGAGATTTCCAGGATGTCGCCCATCGGGTTCAGGCCGTAGTTGCGTGAGTACACTGTGCGGGCTTCATTGTCGATGTCGCAGGCGAAAACGGCCTTCAATCCTAAGGCGTTGGCGGCAGTGTGGAAACCGCCGATGCCGCAGAATAGGTCCACGAACGTCAGACCATTGTCCTGCGACAACGCAGGTGGATTTATGGCATCCGCCACCTTCTTCAGCGCTCCGTTCACCAGCGTCATAGGGCCAATGCCTTGCAGAGCGTCCTCAATTCGAGCACCTCGCTAACGCCGAGTCGATTCGGGACCGCACGTCTTGCAGATCGTGCAACTCATGCTCCCATATCCGCAGAACGCTCCATCCCATCTCCTCTAGTGAGGCCGTGTTCCTCTTGTCTCTATTGGAGTTCTTGCTCAGCTTGTTGTCCCAATATTCCTGCGACGAGGAGGGTCGACGGTAGCAACTTGGACATCCGTGCCAGAAACATCCGTCGACAAACACGGCGACCTGCTTGTCCATGAACACAAAATCCGGCCTGCCTGGGAGCGATTTCTCGTGCATCACCCAGCCCTTCGTCCCGGCGCCAGCCATAGACGCCCGCAGCTTGCGCTCGGTCGACTTGTTATCCCGAGACCGCACTGCTCGCATGATATTCGACCGCGTTTTGGTGGATACTGTGTCCATAGTCACAAAAGTGTAACAAACCGCCTATGGCTAGTCACCCAAATAAAGCGGTCAAATAACGCTACTTCTACGAAGATCGTCTTGTGAATGCTAGGATGCTGTCTGTGAAAGTCTGCAGGGAGGTAACATGAACGGAAAGAGAATCGCCCTTTTAGGACTGCTCCAAGCTTTGGGAACTGGCCTATACGCGGCTCTGGTCGTGACTGTGATTTTCATCATTGGTTCCCTCGCCGAAGAGGACATTGACGATGCGCCATTGACGCAGATCCTGGCGCCCATTGCGTTCCTAATGTCCTTCATCATCTCGGCGTGCATTAGTGGAGCGATGGTGCTTGGATACCCTATTGTGCTGGTCCTCAATCAACGGGTTCGTGAAGCCTTCATGCTGGTGGCGGCTACGGTCGGCTGGCTGGTGTTGATGCTAATCGGTGTGGTCATCGTTATCGCTTTAGTGGTCAAATAATAAGGGCGTTCCAATGTTCTTCAACTCGTAGATGTAGCAAAACCTACTCCCAGAGACCATGAAGCGTTGATAAGAGTGCATGCGGCAACAGTGACAGCAGGTGACTGTGAGATTCGGGGTTTCAAAATCCCAATCTTGTTCCGGTTCCCTATACGAATATTTATTGGTCTCACAAAACCAAGAAAAACATACTAGTGCAGGAGCTATCCGGAGAAATTGAAGCAGTAGGCAAAGATGTAAAACTGTTCAAAAAAGGTGACCAGGTTTTTGCGGCTACCGGCCCTAGTTTTGGCTCTTATGCCGAGTACAGGTCCATACCTGAAATTTAGTAATCACCGTTGCGCGACAACGAAATCTGACACGGCGAAACTCCGTCTCCGGCTCGACAGTCATCCGCTTGAAACCAGTCGTAGGTATCGACGCCTGCCGACACGCAGGACGCCCGGCGTCAGCGTATCGGCTCCGACGTTTTCGGGTATGGTTTGATCATCCAGCCTCACTGCTCCCTGGTTTATGAGCCTTCGAGCCTCGCCAGAACTGGAGGCCAGATTCGCCTCCAACAGGATATCACTCAAACGCTTGCCCTCTAGGCCATCAGCCGTCAAGAGGTTGAACGTCGGGATGTCCTCCGGTATGCCCCTGCCCTGCACCGTGAGCTCGAAGAACGCCTGAGCTTCGATGGAGGCCTCGGCGCCGTGGAACTGTGTCACCAGGTCGGAGGCAAGACGCTTTTTGATTTCCATAGGGTTGCCCGCTTGGGCGTCGATGATGTGCTTGATCTCTGCCACGTCCTCATCAGGAATGTCGGTCAGATTTTCGAAGAACGAGACAATCATGGAGTCGGGAAGCGACATCGTTTTGCCGAAGATGTCGTTGGCAGGCTCGTCGATGCCGATATAGTTATTCAGGCTCTTGCTCATCTTCTGGACGCCGTCGGTGCCCACCAGAAGAGGAACGAGAAAGCACTGCTGGGGCCGCTGGCCCATCTTCTCCTGGAGGTCGCGCCCCACCAGCAGGTTGAACATCTGATCAGTGCCGCCGAACTCCACATCGGACTGTATCTCCACCGAATCGTATGCCTGGAGCAGTGGGTAGAGCAGCTCGGTTATGGCGATGGGTTGGTTGTCGGCGAACCTCTTGGCGAAGTCGTCGCGCTGGAGGAATTGGGCCACTGTGAACTGACTGGTTAGCTTTAACACGTCGGCGAGGGTAAAGGGGCCGAACCAATCGCTCTGCCATCGAATCTCGGTGCGGTCGCGGTCCACGATCTTGAAGAACTGGTCAAGGTATGTCTCGGCGTTCTCGACCACCTGAGCGTGGGTGAGCATGGGACGTGTCGCGGACCTGCCGGAAGGGTCGCCTATCTGAGCGGTCCAGTCTCCGACTATCAAGACTACGGTGTGCCCCAAGTCCTGAAGCTGTCTGAGCTTCCGAAGGCCTACGGCATGACCCACGTGGATGTCAGTTGAGCTGGGATCGAAGCCCATCTTCAACCGCAGAGATTTGCCCTCATCCAGTCGTTTGCGAAACTCCGACTTTACGATGATCTCGGCAACGCCCCGTCTAAGTAGTGTGTCTAGATGTTCTTGGCTCACTGGATTGTTACCTCGTCGAAAATTAGCAAATACGCATATAGATCAAATTACAGAAATGTGAGCATTGAGGTAACGCAGTCGTGAGACAGGGAACTCACACCGAATCGGTGGTCAGAAGGTCACGTGTCTGCTGCACATCCTTGTTGATCTGCGTGAGCAGAGCGTCAACGCCGTCGAATTTTTCCTCTTCCCGCAGGCGTTTGACGAACTCCAACCGAAGAGTCTGGCCGTAGATGTCTTCGGAGAAGTCCAGCAGGTACGCCTCAATGGTCCGGCCTCCTTCCGTGAAGGTGGGGCGGGTGCCAATGCTGGTGGCCGCCATGTAGCGTCCCGATTCAAGATAGGCCCAGGTGGCGTATATCCCATCTCCAGGAGCGGCGTAGCCGTTGGGTATCTCTAAATTGGCGGTAGGAAAGCCCAGGGTCCGGCCCCGCTTCTGTCCATTCACCACTGTGCCGGTGGCCGAGAAGTTGCGACCCAACATCTGGGCCACCGACTCGACACTGCCCTCGGCGATCAGATTTCGGATGACGGTGCTCTTCACCGGATCGTCGCGATCCTTAAGCAGGTCTACGCTTTTGAATGTGAAGCCCAGTTTTTCTCCCAGCAGGGGAATGGTCTCAAGAGTGCCGTCCCGCCTGTGTCCCATAGCAAAGTCCGGGCCAACGATTAAAGACTTCATTCTCAATTGGTTAGAGAGCTTATCAAGAAACCGCTCCGAAGACAGTTGAGCCAGATCGTGGTCGAAGGTCACAGGGACAACGAAGTCGACGCCATGCTCTTTCAGCAACCGAATGCGCTCGTCGAGGTCTGAGATGTAGTTGGTCTTGAAATCGGGTCTCAGCACCGTTTTGGGGTGGTTTCGGAAGGTGACCACGCCTGAGAGCATGCCCGCGCGCTTGGCCTCTGAGATAAGACGCCGAATCAGGTGGATGTGACCGCGATGAACGCCGTCGAAAACCCCGATGGTGAGGGCGGAGTCTCGTTCTACCGATAGCTGGGAGAGGTCTTCGTCTATCTTCATGCTAACCCTGGCAGTGTGGTGGGCAGATTTGATGCTAGCATGAGGCCTGAACAGCGTCAATGGCATGGACGTTACCTCTGTGGTGAGGCATGAGGCAGGNCTCAAGTTGACGGTCAGNGCGACGCACAGCGCCAGCCTCGGGGATACTTAGGCTGGATAAACTNCCTTCAGAATGGGCCGCCGCGCAACCCCAACACGATTCAATTGCTCTTAACAGTTTAGAATTTCAGCGAACATGGGACAGTATCGGACGTGGAAATAATGGAGACCAATTGTAGTTAGAGCTTGGCTATCATCGTCTACTGACTCTTGTTTTGCTTTGTGTGACCGGAACTGAACAGCCCAGGCGCGCCCTCGGTCAGTTGCTTCTTCCAGTTGTTGATCAGCGTTGGGTGGACCTCGAGCCGGCTATCCAACTCTGAGATCCTCTGGTCTCCACGGATCGCGGCAGGGCTACTTTCGCCTTGAATACCGATCCATGCTTCCTTGCCTGATTGCTTCATCTCTCGCCCCTTGGATCTCTGCTTTTTTAGGAGCATGAATGTAGCTTAAGCGCCTGTCCAGTTTTGGGGCCCACCTCAGGATACGCCACTTCCTTCACGCTCTCCGCACACCACTTTCGATCATAGCTCTGCGCCAAGCGGCATCAAGCTAGTTTTTCAATCTCGTTGCACGGTCGCTAACGTTACATTGGTGTTCAATCATCAGATTTGTGGAAGAGGCAGTTTCTGGGTTCCACTTCAGATTCGGGACCCAGTTAATTGCCAAATAGTGCTCCAGTGTTTATTTCGAATTCCTGCCGACTCAAATACAGACTAGGGGAGCGTTAACTTCGACACGGTGTCGTCGCTCGTATTAGTGACCCAAATGGACTCGCCATCAAAGGCTAGCTTTGCAGGAGATCCACCAACTGGATAGGTCCCTAAAATGTGGCCATCCGTATCCATCTTGGAAAGAGTCCCAAAGCCACTGTTTGCGATCCAAATGTGCTGACCGTCAAATGTAAGCCCGAAAGGCAATTCACCTATTCCTGGTAAAACGATCTCAAAGGGCAAATAGCCCGCAGGGTAACGGCCCAACTCGTCTCCTTCGCGGGTGAACTTGCTGATAGTGGCCTCGCGCCAGTTGGCAACCCAAATATTTTCAACATCAGCAGTAATGGCTAGGGGCACGTCCCCTGTCTGGAATATTCCCGCCACCTCGCCAGTAAGACTGAGTTTAGTAACAGTGTCAACGTGGGCGTTGGCAACCCATACGAACTCCCCATCAAAGTACATATCGATTGGTGATCGTCCCGTTTCTAACAGGCCGAGGTTGCGGCCCTCACCGTCCAGTCTCGTTGCTACGTTTTCTTGGTACGAGCCTGCCCATATGTCGGAGCCGTCAAAGATTATTGACATTGGAAGTTTGTTCACATCGAATGTACCCAGCGGTTCGCCGTCCAGGCTGAGCCTGGACACGGTGGCGTCGTTACGATTTGCCACCCATATTGTTTCACCGTCGGAAGTCACGGCATTGGGCTCACCCCCTACGGGGAAGATTCCTAGCTCATCGCCGTCTAAGTTTAGCTTGTAAATATTCCTGCCTAAAGCATTGGCGACCCAGATCGACTGACCATCGAAAACTATTGGGACTGGTGCGTTCCCGACTGGGAAGGTGGATATGATGGCNCCTTCAAAGGTCAGNTTGGAGACGGNTAGATGGTTNGGATGAGCAACCCAAACGGATGTCCCGTCGAAGACCATATCTCCCGGAGTTCTGCCCAAGTGGAAGGTCCCCATGTTNCCTCCTTCCAAATCAATCCTGGATAGGGTCTGTTCNGTNCGGTTGGCGACCCACACAGACTTGCCATCAGAGACAACTGTCGAGGGAAGGATGCCTACATTGAAGGTACCCACNANTTTTCCTGCAAGGGTCAGCTTTGANACNGTGCCATCGAACGTATTTGTCACCCAGANGTGGNTTCCATCGAAAGCCAGGCCTCTCGGTCCCATCCCAACCGCNAATGTCCCCAGCTCTTGCCCATCCAGTGATAGCTTTGAGACGGTATTATCCCCNTNGTTGGCTACCCAGATTGATTCGCCATCAAAAGCCAAGCTTACGGGTCTGGTCCCAACTTCTGTATTCANTTTNGTGCCGCTTGAATCAAACCTTGAGACCGTNTTGTCCTGGTTGNTAGCGATCCATACGTATCCACCAGCGAACACAGATGATGCAGGGTGNCGCCCAACNCCGAACGCGCCTGTCANTTGGCCGCCGGGTTGATGCCTGATGACAGCGAAGTACGTCCCGACCCACAGAGACTGGCCNTCGAAGGCAAGAGTCCGNGGAAAAGTTTGCGTCGGCAGAGTCGCGAGAATTTTCCCATCCAAGCCTAACTTCAANAAGTTGTCATCNTCCTGATTGGCGACCCAAATTGATTCGCCATCGAANAGAAGCGCGGAGGGANAGTTGCCAACCTTGAACGTCTCTATCCTGGGCACCTGAATAGGGCCTCTGGGCATGGAGGGATTTGTAGGAGGGATTCCAACNCCTGCCGNTATGGCCTGCTGCGCNGCTGGACCNGCAGGTGTTGGTAATGGAGTTGGCGAAGGNNCCACAANNGATTCGACNATTGGCGTGCCTATAGNNNGGGTCGAAGGCAACGGNGTAGTTGTTGGGGAANTTGTGTCACTGCAAGCGGCTGCGAGGAGTATGAAGATCGCTCCGGTTACAGCAAATAACANGTTAAGATNCACTTTATACTTTTCTCCATATAATNCTGAATCNNTTGCGANTAAAAGGCTACNGGANTCCNAGNTTAGNTCCTTTTGAACATAGCTTATCATGCCAGAGCGGCTGGTATCGCGGAAATGCCTTGCCCATGTAGCGTGTCAACACCATTACTTTAACAAGCTTTCGAAATGGCATCATTCTGGGCAAGTTCTTATAGATTGATGTCAAGAAACGATCTATGTGAGATGTATGGATGACTTGTTACGCCAGACATCACCCTCTAACCCTGGTAAAAACAAATCGGCTTGAATTGTTTTTGAATATCAGTGACGGAATCCCGGAAAATGATTGTCATCTGCCCTATCCATCGGGTTTATCCGCTAACCGCATCCCTAGTCCCATTTGAAGAAACATGGCTGCTTGCCGGTTGCGCTTGAAAATGTAGATAAAATTTGACTGTGCAAACCTCTCCCAGGGACCGTGCAGAGTCTTGCCTGGCCCGTCAATACATAGAACAGCAAAAGCGATCGGTTCTTTTATCCTAGTAATGAACGCCGCACAATGCCAGGCTTGAAAAGGCTAATTGGTGGCGCCGAGAGGTTCATGACCTTGAGAAAAGCTTCGTGTACAACAACGTCACGATGTGTTGCTTTTTGTACTCTGTCGAAGTACGCGTTGAGCAAGTCGGTTCCGAATGGCTTCTTCCCTCTAGTGCCAGGGAACTGGAAGTCTCCGCTCGTAGATAGTTTCCATGGTACATCTATGATTTTTGCAGTCCGTGCGAAGAAATCCTTGCCGATGCCCTTTATATTCCTATGCTGCCCTATTGCTGTGTTGATGGCGTCTGCTTGCATTACAGCAGATGCCATGCCTTGCCCAAAGGTGGGGTTGAAGCTGCATACGGCATCGCCCACGGCGAGGAAACCCTCTGGAAGTGAATCCAGTTTGTCGTAGCGAAAACGGCGCACAGCCGGCACCTTGAAAACGCCTATTTGAGTCAATGGTTCACGATCGACAATGGTGTCGTAGAGGTCTGGTGCTGGCAGGCTACGCGCGTAACCCAGGAAACCCGCATCGTCAGCTTGTGGGTGATCACCATTCCAGCCCGCCAGGGTCACCACCCATCTATCGCCTTCAATTGGGAAGATGAGGCCACAACGAAGATTAGGCATCGGCCCCGGATTTATGACCAGCATACTAGCTCCTCCCAAGTCTCCTTTTTGGCGCTCGTAGATTCGGGACGCACAGCCGAAGTCGACCTCGACTGAATTTAATTGAGGAGCGTCGTAACCCATCGCCTCAAGCCATCTTGGAGCGCCGGACTCACGTCCAAGCGCGTCCACTACTAATTCGCCCTTTACTCCGGTTTCGGTATCGTTGCTTCTAAGATTTACCGCCCGCACTCCGCTAACGCCTGTTTTTCCTTCTGACGTCATCAGACCCACAACGCGGTGTTCGTCAAGTAAACTTACGTTGGGAATCTCAAGAAGCCGGCGGCGAATTTGCCACTCCAGATTACCCCTGCTTGCGAGCGTAAGAAGCAGGCCGCTTTCAAATGGCTTACGATAACCTCCAAGGACATACCATATGAACGAAGAGCCCAAGTCGGCCATTACGCCACCACTCTCATTCACGGTATCGCCCAATCCAGGGAAATAACGGTTTAAGATTGCCATTGCACTTGGAAGTATTCCGTGCCCGTGCCCGGCCTGGGGTTGTCCTTTGCGATTTTCCGGGCGGTCGTTAAGCTTGTCTCTCTCTATGACTGTAACGTTCTTAAAATAGTCACTGAGTACACGGGCGCTTAACAGCCCTGCGATGCTGGCCCCCATAACAATTGCGTGGTCACCTATTTTCCTATCTTGAAGTGATATGTTGCTCATCGTCATTTTAGTTTCCTTGGAATTTATCCCAAAATCATTGAGAAAGTTGTCCTGAATTAGGCTATGGTCAGAAAGGCCACGTAAGAGTTATGTGTCAATCGTGCCGAGTGACCAACCCTCTGAAGTTGTCCACCCACCCGCGGGTGCGCGCAACTTTCAGAGGGTTGGTGATCGAAAGCCCGATACTCCAACGCCGCAGTTGACGCCGGACCTGGGAGTTGTCATAGCTCTTATCCACAGCCAAAGTCGAAGGTCGCTTCTTGGACATACCTCTAAGACGAGACACCCTCACTCGGTCCACCACGTGCAATCCTACACTCACCCCGGACTTGCTGGCAACGGTCAGGCCGAAGGACAGCGCAATCCAGCAATCGACGATAGCAGGTGGATATATAGGTCGGGTAGCCCCCGGAGATCACTCCTGCAAGGCTCCCTGCAGATCCAGATGTGCAGATATCACGCACCCGGCTCCTCAGTTCACGGACTTTGCTAAGAACCGATAGACGCTGTGCAGCAACCGCGGGGGCGGCAATGAGTAGCGATTTATCAACCGCTCATAGTCTTCCTACCGTATACGCACCCGCTGGAAGCGACGACCCAGCCGCTTGTGCCGGGCAAAAGTCGTATATCCCATTAGAAGCCGGCTAATGCCTCGTAATTGCCTGTGATGCCATAGGAATTGAAGTGTCCACGTAGTTTCCGCACCAACATCGTGTGCTGAACCACGAGGGGAAGGTGGCGGTGGGTCCAACACCATGCGTGTACACCCTTGACGGCACGCGTGAACCGGCTCTTCGCCGTCTTCCGCTTTATCACCCAACAGCCCTTCCATGATTTGCCCCAGCAGTGGGTGAAGTCCAGAAGGTCGAAACTTTCCGAAGGAGGACGGACATGCATGCCACCTTCCTGACGTGGCGAGGGGTGGATGAACCGAACCACCCGCGTCTTGTCAGGGTGAAGCTTTAGGCCGAACTTGCCGAAACGCTTCGGTAGGACCTCCATCACTCGCCTGGCGTCCTTTCCACGCTCCAAGACCAAGACGAAATCGTCGGCATAACGGGTCAGGAAGCTTTGGCCAACAAGCACTGGCCTGATCTCCTGTTCGAACCAGAAGTCCATCACCTCGTGCAGATAGATATTCGCCAGTAACGGCGAGATGACTCCGCCCTGGGACGTTCCCATCTCAGAGTGGCACACCGCCCCTTTCTCCGACACATCTCATATTGATAGCAGTCGTTTACCCCAACCGGCTTGACACACCATGTACCCGCTGTGGCGTGAACCGAGCCCGAATCATCGACTCACCATCGCCAGATAGAGGCCCGAGACTCCTAGACTCTTTTTTGTCGATTCCAAAGCGTCAGCGGTATCCATAACACATCATCAGGATGCGCGAAACCTGCATGGATTCCTTACACCGTCCTGAGGGATTCCGGCCCAGACTCGCTTCAGCGTACTTATGATTCTGGGACTCCCCCTCCACATGCGAATGTTCGCATCTCTAGGCGCGTTTCTTACGAGTCTCGCAAAGGGGTATCTAATCCGTTCCTCGGCAATCCGACTCTTGCCAATGCCATTTTCGCCCACGAACATTACAACTCTCGTACGTCCACCAATTGCCGCCTCCAACCTGTCCATAACAGATTCGCAGCCCACGAAACTCAGCCCGTCATTGACAGGCTGACTACGTCGACTGCACGATAGACTTTTGAGTGTCGTGCCTGATTTTGCAACCGCTGCTGGCGCCAGCCCAACCCTTCGAGCAAAACAGCAAAGCTAAAAGTCATGGGCGCACCAGGGTTTGAGATCGGTTGCGAACATCTCGTCCATTAGTTTGATGGCCCCGACGCTGTGCTCCTGGATTCGGGATGCGCGTTGCAGGGCGCTATATCCCGTTGCGCCCAGATAACCAGAGGTCAGATCGGCGACGCTCAACGACAGATCCGCAGATGCCGAGGTTGGTCGACACTGCGCTCCGTCCGGGCCGCCATCCAGTTGGAATCGACCGTTGTTCCACGGGCAAATCGAGTCCTGAATCTCGATGACCAGCTTTCCCTCTTTCGCGTATCGCCTCTGGGCCAGTACCGCGGGCGCGTCAACCAATCGTAGCCACAAT
>PAIW01000050.1 GCA_002710885.1 Chloroflexota bacterium
AGTCCCGAAGGGCGCGCAAACCTGTCAGCGTCGATGGTTACATGATTCGGTCGCCAGGCATATTGGCCCACGCACTCATCTCGTGTGGAGCGGCTACAGGTTCGGCCTGCGTAACGTATGCGGGTGACAACTGGTCGATGGAGGTTACGCCCATAAGAGCCATTGCGACCACGAGTTCTTCTTGCAGAATTTCGAGGACTCGTTTCACGCCTTCGGCGCCGTTCGCCGCAAGGCCCCAACCCTGAAGTTTCCCGATCGCCACGGCAGTTGCGCCCAGGGCCACCGCCTTGGCGATGTCGCTGCCTCTCTGGACTCCGCCGTCAAGAACCACCGTGGCCTTGCCTTCAACCGCATCCACCACCTGCTTGAGCATGTCCATCGTGCCCTCGCTGTGGTCAAGCTGGCGGCCTCCGTGGTTGGATACCCATACCACGTCTACTCCATGTTCTACGGCAATAGCCGCGTCCTCGCCTGTGGCGATGCCCTTTAGCATGAACGGCAGTCCAGCCAGGTCTTTGATTCTGTCGATTGTGTCCCATGTGACAGATGCTTGATAGAACGGATCAACAGGGGATCGTCTCGTGAATGGCGCGTAACGTGTCAACAGTGGGCGCTCCCTGCGACTGTAATGGGCAGTGTCCACCGTAATGCACAGCGCCGCGTATCCCGCCGCTTTTACGCGTCCGATCATCTCAACAATCCAATCCCAGTCACCTCGGATATATAACTGGTAGGTCTTCGGATGATCCGCAGCCGCCATCGTTTCTTCCAGACTAGGCTCGGTGACGGAGCTGACAACGTGCATGACGCCGAACTCGGCGGCTGCTCTGGTCGACGCCGCCCCAGCTTCGGGATTGAATGTCTGTAGCGAACCGATGGGAGCCAACAGAAGGGGCATGCTCAGGTCATTACCAAGGAAACTCGTCGAGGTGTCGATACTGGTAGTGTCCCTCAGCACCCGCGGTCGGAACGCCACCCGGTCGAAAGCCAAACGGTTGCGCCGCATGGACGTCTCGGACTCGGACGCTCCCACTAGGTAGTCCCAGGCGCCCTGCATCAGCTTTTTTCTTGCTTCCTGGACGATCTCTTCGTTGCTAACAAATTCCATTGTCACGTTTTCCTCCTCGGTACCAGCGGGTTAGTTTTCCTCACTACGTATTTTTGATATTGATGTCTGAAGAATGTTCATCTTCAGTGCAAGTCACACATTAGCGCTACCCATGCAACACATCAACCTCTGTGATTTTTCCGGCCATAGCCTCCACCAGACCACCTATATCGTCAACGTGATAAAGTGTTGCTCATCAAACGGTCAACAATTTCGCTCCGAAAATATGCAGGGAGAAGGCTCATGTTGGATCTGGTCATACGTGGTGGAACGGTTGTCACTACCAGCGGTTCTGGGGAGTTCGACGTAGGAATCCAGGGAGAGAAGATCGTGATGGTTGCAGCACGAGGGGCCATCTCTGAGGAGGCTGGCGTTAGCATCGACGCATCGGGCAAGTATGTATTTCCCGGAGGCATCGAGCCGCACACCCACATCGCCAGCCGAGTCTCCGAGGCTTGGGCCGGGCGTCCTGATGTCATGACCCAATCTCCAGAGGCCGCCAGCCGAGCGGCGGCCCACGGTGGCGTCACGACATTCATTGATTTCGCCGGCGGCATGGAGGGCACAGAGGATGGCGACCAGTCGGAAAACTCGATCATGACCCGTCTCGACGCTCGGCGCAGTGTATTCGCCGGTCACTCCTATACCGACTTCGCCTTCCACTTCACCCTGGCCGGAGAGGTTCCACCTCACACAATTGGCGAGATTGGCGAGGCCATCGAATCAGGGGTCGCCAGCTTCAAGATATTCACAACATTCGGGTCAAAAGTCCCATTCGGTCACCTGTGGGGGATATTCGAGGAGGTGGGGAAGAACGGCGGGATCATGGCCGTCCACGCCGAGGATGACGATATGGTGAAATACATGGAGGCCAAACTCGTCCGCGAGGGGCGTGACCAAGGTTACAATCTCCACCTGGCCCACAACAACATATCCGAGGACATAGCGTTCAGGAAGATAACCCGCCTGTCCGAGCATACAGAGACCGGCATCTACTTCGTCCACACCACCGCCAAAGAAGGAGCCTACGCCATCGCCGACGCACGAGCCAAGCAGTTGCCGGTGTATGGCGAGACGCTCCACAACTATCTGCACTTCACACACGACCACTATCGCGAGCCGGAGGGAACGTCCATCCACACCTATCCGGCCATAAAGCACGCCTCTGACCGTGACGGCCTTCAGGAAGCTCTGGTAAACGGGACCCTCAGCACGACAGCGACCGACGAGTACACCACCTACAAAGACGTCAAGCTGTCAGGCAACACTATCGAAACGGTGTGCGGAGGCCACAACGGAATCGAGACGCGGATGCCTGTTGTTTATACCAAGTTCGTGTCCTCCGGGCGAATTTCGCTCGAGCGGTTTGTGGACATCACGTCGACAAACGCCGCCAAGATACTGGGCATGTATCCCCAAAAAGGCGCGATCGCCGCTGGAAGCGACGCCGACATCGCGATTTTCGACCCGGGAATGAACAAAACAATAACCCTCAACGACCTGCACGCCGATTCGGATTACTCAATTTGGGAGGGATTCGAGTGCCAGGGCTACCCTGTCACCACAATCCTGAGAGGCAACGTAATCGTCGACAACGGCGTGCTGAAAGGCAGCTCAACGGACGGCCAATGGTTGTCTCGGAAGGTCGCGCCTTCGGTGTTGGCGGGGCCTGTGTGCTAAGCGCGCAATCAGCATCCGAGCCACTCAATTCGCCAGTCCCGGTTCGGTCTGGGATTCTCATGACCACCATTTGGTGCCATGACCAACTCAATTTAGGAGGGTTTATGGACAGCCAGGACCAGATTGTCACTCAATTAACGGGCTCCAAAACAATTGCCGTAGTGGGATTATCGCCTCGCCCAGAACGGCCTAGTCACTACGTCGCCAAGTATCTTCAGGAGCAGGGTTATCGGGTCATTCCGGTGAACCCTCAGTTGGACAACGTGCTGGGCGAGAAGTGCTACCCCGACCTGAAATCCATACCAGAGCCGGTGGACATGGTGGACGTGTTCCGCAAGTCTTCCCTTGTCGGACCGATAGTAGATGACGCCATCGAAATAGGCGCAAAGTACGTCTGGATGCAGGACGGTGTGGTCGACGAAGAGGCCGCCGAACGGGCTGAATCGGCGGGCTTGGGCGTCATAATGGACAATTGAACGCTGAGGGAGCATCGCCGCCGGTTCGGTGGCAAGAACGAATCCTCAGGAACCATATCTGACGAAGTTTAGAGAATTGAACACAAATTTATTTTGAAGATGTCCCGAATGTGCTTCGGCACCTCGCACCAGAGTTCATAGGGATTCCGTCTTCTCAGGTGTCCCTTAGTTCGAACACGTACTCAGCGTCGTCAATGGCAATATCGAAGACGTTGCGCGTCCAAAACAGTCGGGCTCCGATCACTGCTCCAAGACCGATTCCTCGTAAATCCCGAACCTCTGGCGGATCATATCGCACGCTTCCTGCATGCCTTCGAGAGCCTGTTCAGGCGTGGTGCCTTCGATAATCATGCCGGTGATCGAGTCTGAGTCGTGGCTAGCAGACACCCTGGCCCGATACAGCCACCGGGAATAACCTCTGACCCAATCTGCCAGCGCCGGAGACGATTCCACTGTAAACGGCACGGCATCTCCGGTCGCAAGATTCGAAACGTTCAAGCTGAACGTCCCTGACGATCCATCGGTAGAGTTCATTTTGATGTTGAAGTTCACGCCCGCCGTCGGAAACGGCAGGTTTATCGTTANGTTGAGCTCGTCGTTTGCCATATTGTCAGGTCCTCAGGTGTCAGGTGGTAAGGTTTCAGGTAGCCCNAATTATCTGCTATCNCTTAATCGTGGGCAGGTTCTTGTCGGGGTTGATAGGCCTCCGCTCAATGAACGNGAGACGCCGNTCCTCTGCCTCATCTGTCTCAATATAGTTCGGAGCGTACCGTGTAGTAGGGCTGGGGATTTTCTCCATGTACTCAGTGTTCTCGTTGAACGTGATCTTCTCCAACTGGAGAATGACCGGGCTGTTGTTCTTGATAATATTNCAGTATCTCAGCACCTCGGCCTCGAGCTGATCGTGGGGAACGACCGAGTTTGCCAGTCCCATGTCCGCCGCCTGTTGGCCTGTGTACCGCTGGGTTAGCATCCACATCTCCCGNGCCTTCTTCTGCCCAATAACGGTGGCGAGGTATCCGACTCCAAATCCGGCGGCGGGGCTTCCGACCCGAGGCCCGGTTTGNCCGAAGGTCGAACGCGTGGAGGCAACAGTGAAGTCGCACGTGTAGGCTAGAATATTCCCTGATCCGATTGCGAATCCATCGACCATCGCGATCACGGGTTTTGGCATCTGACGGATAAGATCGGTGAAATCAGCCTCGCTTTCGCCTGAATACTCAGGGCTGGAACGGTCCTCGGCCTGGTCTCGGCCGGAGCAGAAAGCGTTGGGGCCTGAACCTGCGATAACGACCACTCGCATAGATTCGTCTTCGGCTGCGTCTTGTAGGGCAACAACCATTTCGTCGGTAGTTTTGCCTCTGATAGCGTTATAGACCTCAGGTCGGTTGATTGTGATGCGGGCGATGTTATCGGCTTTTGNNTACAGAATNTCNGTGAATCGCATGTCGTCTCCTTTACGGACNGTCGAAGGGGGCNCTGNTGNTATGTTAACCNATCCGNGTGGGATTNGAAATCGNCNCTGCNATATTATTCGCCACCGAAACAGACTGATCGACNTGAGGNTCCTCATCTCGNGGANCAAAAGATTGTGCCGGNGACTGGGCGTGCGTATAATCTGCCCATGTTAGTTGGAGATTTGGGCGAGTTCGCCTTGATAGACCGTCTGGCGAAGTCCATCGAAACCAGAAACAATTCNTTNGCGTCANCTCTNGANGCTCAGGGATCGAAACTCGCACTGGGCATNGGNGACGACGCGGCTGTCTGGTCTACGGGANCNGGGTTGACGGTGGCGACCACAGACACGATGGTCGANGGTAGTCATTTCTTCATCGANCAGATCGGATGGNGAAATCTGGGGTGGAAAGCGATTTCNACNAACACCAGCGACGTTGGCGCGATGGGCTGTCGTCCCACTTTCGCGTTGGTCACCCTCGGACTTAGGGNTGACTTGCCCGTGANCGGCCTCGTGGAGATGTACGCCGGAATGATGGACGCGCTCGAANACTCTGGAGGCCTGATCGCTGGCGGCGACGTGGTGAAATCTCCGGTGTTCTTCGTCACAGTGGCCCTGGAGGGGCAGTCTGTGACGATTGGCGAGAAGGCTCATCTTCTGCGTCGAGATAAAGCAAAACCCGGAGACCTGATTGCGGTCACCGGCCCGCTTGGTTGTTCTGGTGGCGGTCTCAGGCTGGCTCTTGGGNACNACAGGNCTTCTGACCTAAAAAAGGAAGATTCTGCCCACCTCAATCNGGCGCACTTCCATCCATANCCNANNGTTTCCGAGGGCATNGCACTNGCCCGTGCNGGCGTTAAGTCGGCGATGGACATTAGCGACGGGTTGCTGGACGATCTCGNAAANTTGTGCAAAGAGAGCCNAGTTGGAGCCATCATCCGAGCGTCGGACGTGCCGGCAGACGCGACGCTTCGCTCCGCATTTCCTGACGATTGGCTTGCTTTGGCATTGGGAGGCGGAGAAGATTACGAGCTTTTGTTCACAGCGCCTGCCGAGATTATGGACATTGCCGTCAGAGCGNTGGATGCGCCCATCTCAATCGTGGGAGAGATACACCCAGCGNCCACAGGNGTGATTGTCGTTGACGATTCTGACAGCCCGATCTCCGTNGCCACGGGNGGNTGGGACCATTTTGATCACAATTCGCAATCTTCATAGACACTGANTTGATATGGAAATCNTAACCGTAAACATCGANCCAAACGCTCCCTTCCGGGCAAGCGAGACGATGGCCGACCTGCGCAACGTCGCAGAATCTCTGTACTTCCCGATGAAGACGGCGGGATTNTGGGACACNCGGCTCGACCTTCATCTTTGCCCNGAAGAGGAGCGGCGNCAGGAGTGCCCTCACCGTCTCGCTAACGGNGACCTCGACACAGCCGCATACNCGTTATCATTGGAGCGNAACCGCCACGCGACGCTCCAGTTGGAGTTNCCCCACGCACAGATAACCCTCTACCTCAGNTGAAGGATTTTGTTNNTTAATCNCTNAGCAAATTACNCGGAGGCANCGATATGTCAACGTTAAGCCCGACCAGACCATCTCTCGCGCCTTATGAGTCCTACCCNTTGCAGGNCATGCTCAAGCGCGCCGNCCAACGCGACGGCTCCAAGACCGCAGTGATCGACGGGGACNGANCGTTCACCTTCNGAGAATTGGACGACCTCAGCGACAAGTTCGCNTCAGCCCTCGCCGNNGNGGGNGTGTCCAAGGGCGACCACNTCGGCCTGCTGGCTCCAAACTGTGTGGAGTTNGTCNTCGCGTTTTACGGCATCATAAAGGNNGGNGCNGTTGCCACAACCATAAACTCAGGATACCGAGAGCGAGAGATCGCCCACCAGTTGAACGACAGCGCCGCGCAGACGCTCATCGTCCACCAGGCCCTCGTCGAAATGGCAGACGCTGCCCAGGACATGGCNAAGGGCGTCACCNAGCGCATCGTAATCGAACCCGAATCCAACAACGCTGGCACATTCTGGGGCCTCATCGAGTCCGCGCCATCAGCAATCCCGTCAGTGACGGTCAACCCCAAAGAGGACCTGGTCGCTCTGCCNTACTCCTCTGGNACGACAGGANTTTCCAAGGGGGTCATGCTNACTCACCACAACCTTACTTCCAACGTNCGCCANCTCAACGACCGCAGCGAACAAGGNGTGATTCGCCAAGATGACGTGATCCTGGTTCACCTGCCGTTGTTTCACATTTATGGCATGGAAATCCTGATGAACGGCAGCATTGGGGCCGGAGCGACCCAGATCATGATGGGGCGATTCGACATTGAAGAATTTCTCAAGCTGATGTCGAACCACAAGGTCACCATGCTGTTCACGGCGCCTCCTGTTGGGTTGGGNCTGTCTCAGTACCCCGGCGTTGCCAACTATGACCTGTCCGCTCTCCGGGTAGGGTTCATCGGCGCCGCGCCNNTGTCGGCAGACCTTCAGGGNCGNATTCAGGACAAAGTCGGNTTCTCGATAATTCAGGGCTACGGGATGACGGAAGCGTCCCCCCTGACCAACGCCGACTTCATGGAGCCTGACATGCAGCGCATGGGNTCCATCGGCACGGCTGTGCCAGACACAGAGCAGAAANTCGTTGACCTTGAGGACGACACAAAAGAGGTTGGNGTGGACGAGATNGGGGAACTGATGCTGCGCGGCCCGCAGGTCATGAAGGGCTACTACAACAACGCCCANGCGACCGCCGACACCTTGACAGAGGACGGCTGGCTCCACACNGGCGACATTGTCCGCATGGATTCCGACCGATACGTTTATGTGCTNGATCGCAAGAAGGAACTCATCAAATACAAAGGCTTCCAGGTCCCGCCAGCGGAGCTTGAGGGNGTCTTGCTGGAGCATCCCGGAATTTCGGATGCCGCGGTGATCGGCAAGCTCGATGATGAGTCCGGAGAGATTCCCAAGGCGTTCGTCGTTCGCAGCCCTGATTCTGAGGTATCGGACGCCGACGTGATGGCATTCGTCGCTGGCAAGGTCGCAACATTCAAGCACATCCGCGAGGTCGAGTTTATTGACGCGATACCAAAAAACGCCTCTGGCAAGATTCTACGCCGCGTGCTGATCGAACAGGAGCGCGGCGAGACCGTAGTGTAACAAGATTCAATTCGCTAGGGACGGGTTTGAAACCCGCCCAAACGCCACCTACAGTTCGACGATACTAGCGTGGGCCAAATTGCTGATCTTGTCTAACCTGACAGTGTGCCATGGCTCTGGGGCCATGCAATTGCTGATATAACTGAAGGACACGTCCGACTCCGGATCGGCCCAAGAGTACGACGTTCCGGCCCCCCCGTGTCCATAGGTTGACGGCCAGGCGATTGTCCCCAGACCCCGAATTGTTGGAGTGTAACCTCGGACGTGAGGCCCTATCCCCCTGTGCATAGGCATCCCCATGCCGTGATCCATGCGATCGCCAGTGTGGTTTCGCGCCGCGAACTGGATAACCCGGGGGCTGAGAATCCGCGTTCCGTTCAGAACTCCACCAGCCAATAACATCTGATAGAAGGCGGCCATCCCGTGGGCGGTGGCATACCCACCGGCGCCCGGCGTTCCGGCGGCTCGCCACTCAATCGTGTTGAGGTCAGTAGCCACCATCACATTGCCTTCGAACGCATGCATGTCGGAGCATCGTCCCTGAACATCTTCTGGCGCCCCGACGAAAATCTGATCGCCCAATCCAACAGGTTCCAATATCTCTTCGCGGACGTAATCGCGATAGTCCCTACCTGTAATCGCCTCGACCAGCGCCATCGCTACCCAGTGGGCGGCGGTCCCGTGGTAATGCACTCTCGAACCCGGAGTCCAATCCAGAGTGAAGTCACTGACAACCTGCCTTAGCAGTTCGTGGTCCGTCCATGCTTCTGAGGGAACCTCTGCGTCGGGAAATCCTCCCTGGTGGGTCAGCAGTTGAAACACCGTGATCTCGCTTTTGCCGTTGCGGGAAAATTCCGGCATGTGGTCTGAAATCTGGTCGGCGAACCTCAACGCTCCCTGATCCACCAGCCGCCAGATCGCCGAGGTTACGATAACTTTCGTCTGTGAGAACAGCAGCCATAGCGTCGAATCACTCGCCGGCGCAGGTGAGTCCCCGATTGTGGTGTTGCCAACGGTATAGACGCGGGCGAGCTTGCCGTGTCGAGCGATGGCATATTGTCCGCCGGGATAGTGGCCGTCCTCGACATGAGATATCATCAACTGGTCAATCTGGTCCAGCATCGCAGGGTCCAGCCCNAGCGATTCTGGGGACGCAAATTCGAGTGCCGTAGAGTCGGTGGTAATTGTAGCCATGCGTTAGGCCCCCTTGANTTCGCGATTCATCGTAATCGTCTGAGTATCCGTGACCTTGGCACTTTTTGCAAAAGCCTCCACACACAAAAACCTGAACGACGGGTTAGAATCCATCACCCTGTTTCACACATGCGGAGTTGATCTAGCGATTCGTCAGTCCACGAGCATCTGGAAGACGTCGCGCATACGTTGGCCCGCCTGTTGAAGCTCCTCGATAGGCGCGTTGCTGAAGGCTAAGCGAATGTGTGAGTCGTCGGTTTCCGCCCCGTCGCGATAGAAGAACGCGCCCGCTGGGAACATCAGGCCCTCGCGAGCGGCNGTTTGGGTAAGCTCCATTGCTCCAACNCCAATGCACTCCACCCACAAGAAGAATCCGCCCTCAGGACGATTGAATCGNACGTAAGGCTCGCAGAANTCCTCTAGNGAGTTTGCCAGCGCGTCGCACTTCTGACGATACAGGTCNCGCATGTTCTCAACGTGGGGTTCCAGAGCGCCGGANTCGACGTACCNAGTTAACGCACGNTGAATCAGCGGNTTGTTTCCCATGTCGAACCTAACACGAGCCAGAGCCTCGGTGTATCTGGGGGCTGCTTCGACCCAACCGGAGCGCAGCCCGGTGGCGATTATCTTGCTGAATGATCCCATCCGCAGGACNCCCTCGCCTCCGCCCATCGCGAACANTGACGGGGGCGGCGAATCGTCGAAGTACAGNTCNGTGTACGCNGCGTCTTCGAGAACCAATACGTTGTATTCGCCACACAGTTCCAGCANGGCTTTGCGCCGTTCTAAGTTCATGGTTGCGCCTGTGGGGTTGTGGTAATCGGCGATTGTATAGACGAACTTCACGGTCTTGCCTGCTGCNGTNGCCTCNGCCAATGCTTGTCGAACANCGTCNACCGATATTCCGTCCTTGTCGATANCAACCTCGACGATTTCGGCCATGTAGCCCTGCATCGACCTAACGGTNCCTGAGAAGGANGGGCGCTCAACGATCACGACGTCGCCCGGATTGATGAANGCCTTGCACACGTTGTCCAGCGCNCCGGAACTGCCGTTGTGCATAATGAAATGGTCCGGCGTGACGTCGATGCCCTCAATTTCACTCTGACGTTTCGCNACCGATTCGCGCAGACCTTCGAAACCCAGCCAGCCGCCGTAGTTCATGGCGTCTTCTGTCTCCTCGGCCAGNACNGCCAGGATAGACTCCTGGAAGTCCGTGACCGGGACCGTGGGCATGTCGGGAATCCCGCCAGCCAGAACAATGGGGTCCTCTCGCTCAGTGGGGAGCCTCCATCTTCGGCCCGCGTCGGTGGGACTNCCCGCGCCGATATTTTTCGCGGACTCGGACAGCACATCTCGAATGTCAGAATCTGCCCATTTNTGCGTCATTCCCGAANCTGANNCGTCCNCGTNGTGTTCCGCCATCGTGTCTCCTTCAGTAAACGAATGTCATATATTCCGAATCGCCGTGGACTTGTTCAATGTGAATNCNGGCTGANNGAATATTTGTCCAATTNGNTCCCAGCNTAACATCTGCGCCCTGAGCGCCGCCAGCGGAGCCGCATNAGANCGCATGTTAATTCGTTGTTCGCAAACTTTCGTTGGCNCCACAGNGCCAGNTATTTTCTGCTAGTATTGGAACCCGTCAGGNTTGGTCGCGAGGCATCGNCTNTGTCTAGCCAACTCGACNACATCATAACAAGCGAGGTGATTCACTTGGGAAAACACTATGACGAGGCTCTAATTCCCGATNAGATGCGGCGAAATTTCGACGTTTACGACCGCATCAGNGCTTTGAGTATCGACTTGGGGTCGTTCGAGGATAACGTGGGGTCGCTCGNCAACGCTGGCATTGCCGGAGTGATTGTGCAAGAGAGCGGCCTTGTCTATCTCTCGGGAACCAGCGGCGGGACATTGCCGATGAACGACGACGCCGACCGCATNGAGCACGGCATCGCCGGCGCTCAGGACGCCGCAGACGTGCTCATCACCNGACTTCACTGGGCTCTNAGTTGCGGCGGCGAGGGCGACCTCAACGACGTGCTTTACACGGTCAAAGCTCTCGGCATGGTCGTCACTCCAGGCGGAGGNGTAACCAGCGCCGGCCCGCCAGTGACCAACGGGTTCTCNTTCCGNTGGCAGTCCGTTTTCGGTGGNCCGAAAAGCGACTNCGCCGAAAACGGCGTTGACCCCGGAGGATTCGCNGGTATCCACGCCCGCAGCGCCATCGGGGGCTTTGATGGANGGTTCTCNATCGAGCCTGAGATAATCGTCGCTGTGCCGCCGTCGCTCACTCGCGATATCATCATGAACCGTGGNTGGGNGTTCCCGCTCCCTCCGGNCATGCTGGAGAAGNTCAAAAGCNAGCGAAGATAACCCCAAGTCCAAAAGTCAGCGCAGGCCGTCAGCCGTTGAATCTATCAAGCAATTGAATGATCGTGTTGGATGACGGCCTCTCGCTGATACCACGCCCAACGTACTTGTATCGGATTACGCCGAAACCGACGATAATGAATGTCGATTGCGTCGGCAGGTCGTCCCTTAGAGGGTTAAAAACCTCGTACTGTTTCACAACGTCGCCCGACGGGTTGTAGGGTACGGGAACCGAACGCAGGCCATTCCAGCCACAGACGTTGCGTTCGTTAGGTCGTGCGTGCTGATAGCAAAGACAACGGTGTTTCGAGACTCGATTTCATTGAAGTTTTTCGTCAATTCAACGAGTTGAGCTTTGCGGAACGTTCACCATTAGGCTCGATAGAAAATCAGCACGACATCGCGCCCGATTTAATCCTCAAAACGATACTCCGGTCCGTCGCCGAAATGCAATCTGAAGTTGTCCGCCATTTCTCAAACCTCGACACTGAAGCTAATCGGAATGGCGGTCAGCTCAACGATGACCACAACTGGCTCTGGTGTGGGCGTGGGCGGCGTTGGAATCGGGGTGTTGGTTGGCGTCGGTTCAAAAGTCATCGTGGCTGTAAGCAGTGGGCTGGGAGACGGTTCCGGCGTTGGACCGACCTGAGTTTGAAGAATCACAGTGGCAATGGCGACGGCAATTGGTTCGGTCTGGGCCGTCGTACCCGCTTCTTCAACCATCTGTCCGGGCATCGGCCATGGGTCAACGTTGGCGACATTGATTGACTCTTCGACGGGCGGTTTTTCTTCGTAGACTTCTCGTTCAATTTTAACGTCGGCGGTCAGGCCTGATTGACCGCTCGGTGTCGATTGTGTGGCGATTGAGTTTAATAGGTTGGAAGATGACAGATCCGCCGACGAACTAATCATCGGAACTGGAGTTGCAGGTGTCGACTCGGCAGGCTCAGTGGCAATTGCCGGTTGGACCGGAGCGGCCTGAGAACGCACAACAGCTTCTTCGACCGAGACAGGAGCGACGGACTGAGTCGCAGGATCGGGTTGAGGCGCAGGAGATTCTTCCGCCTTCGTTGCCGCTAAAGGAGCGGGGCGCTTTGCAATGGCGTCTCCTGAGATTCATTTGCGGCGCAGGCGATGCCGTCCACCAACATCAGCCTAACAAAGAGCATCGCTATCAATCGCTTGCTATAGAATTTCGCCACAACCTGCCCTGCTCTCAAATTGCCCGCAACTCTATGCGTAATACGAGCCGCAACAGTGCGTGGATTGAGACAACTTGGAGAAACGCCTTGACCCGCCGTTGCGATGTTCGTACACTGGGGCAAATTTTGATGCCGTTGGAGTCAACCCTGTGGGTTCCCCGAAGCTG
The DNA here is from genome assembly GCA_002710885.1 of Chloroflexota bacterium. Next base: position 12,828 of record PAIW01000050.1, read on the forward strand.
TCAGCCTCTCTATTCACCGATCTTTACCAGTTAACGATGGCCCAGGCGTACTGGCAATCCCGCACAACCAGGGACGCGACGTTCAGTCTGCATTTCAGAAAATTCCCTTCCAACCGATCATATTACGTGTTCGTCGGTCTTGAGGATGTCCTAGACTATCTGGAGGAATTTAGTTTCAGTGACGCCGATATAGAAGCGCTCAAATACCTGGGCCCGTTCGATGACGGTTTTCTGAAGTATCTCTCTGAGCTAAGTTTCTCGGGCGAGGTTCGGTCAATGCCTGAAGGCACGCTGTTCTTTGAAAACGAGCCTGTGCTTGAAGTCGCGGGGCCAGTCATCGAGTGTCAATTGGTCGAGACTTTCCTGGTCAACCAGATCAACCTCCAGTCGATGATGGCGACCAAGGCGGCGCGCACTGTCCACGCGGCGGCTGGCCGACAAGTCTTGGATTTCGCTGCTCGACGCACCCACGGCACCGATGCGGCTGTTAAGTTCGCCCGCGCGGCCCACATTACTGGCTTCTCAGGCACCAGCAATGTCCAGGCCGCAGCGATGTACGGGATTCCGCCTGTGGGCACTATGGCTCACTCTTTTGTCACGACCTTCGAGCAAGAATTGGACGCCTTCACTGCCTATACCGCCTCATTCCCCGATTCCTCCATCTTCCTCGTGGACACCTACGACACGGAAAAAGGAGTTAAGAACGCGATCAAGTGCGCTCTGGAGATGCGCGAACTCGGTCACTCGCTGCGGGGGATACGACTGGATAGTGGTAACTTGCTGAAACTCTCCCAGATGGCCAGGAGAATGTTGGACGATGCCGGATTGCCATTCGTCCA
>PAIW01000051.1 GCA_002710885.1 Chloroflexota bacterium
CCTTTGGCAGAATTCCGTGGACTCGATAACGGTGATGCTGCACAGTTGACTCAAAAGTGTCCTTCCAGGTTGATGTAACGAGTGTTACCGAACTCTGTGTAAATCAGCGGAGGAAACGAGAAATCGTGCGACTGAATTCCATCTACGATGCCTGATACCTGATCCGGTTAAGCTACTCTGCACTCTGGTCTGAAGTAAACGGTGTGGCGTTCTCGCTCCAGTGTAATATGAACGCAGATACATCAATCTGGAGCTTCCGACACTTGCCGTTGTTCTCGTGCGGTTCGAGGTCCGATAACGCCATTTACCACAGGTGAAAAAGCGCCGCTTACCTGTTTGGGGTTGTCGTAATAAGCTTCGGGTCGTACAATCGGCGGCGGCCATCCTAGGATCACGGGCGAGAGGGGCAATGGCGTCGTCAGAAACAGAGATAGCGCGCAGACACAATCGGACGTTCATACTCAGCAGCATGTCTGTTGGGCACGGAATCGAGCACCTATTCGACCAGGGACTTCCGGTGCTGATGCCTACAATCTCTTCGTCCTTTGGCTTGTCGAATATTCAAGTGTCGGTGGTGCTTGCCTTTCGTTTCGCCGGATTTGGAATCGTCAACCTCGGCGGCGGCTTGGTTGTCGATATGCTGAAGCGGTACTGGGGTATGATGCTGGCCGGATGTATGTTTGGCGCAGGCGTTCTATTTGCTTTGGTCGGCATATCACCGAATTTCTCCATTTTGTTGGTCACGACATTTTTCGCTTCGATCCCTGGAGCTTTGTGGCATCTGCCTTCTGCGGCTTCACTGTCTCAGTTATTCCCAGACCGACGAGGCTGGGCGATCTCCATCCACGGTTTCGGAGCCAATTTGGGGAACGTGGCTGGGCCGATTATGGCGGCGGCGATACTCGGACTTGTCGGCTCCTGGCGGAGTGTGCTGTTCATCTACGCTGTTCCCGCTGTCATGATGGGAGGGTTCGTGTGGTGGTCTCTTCGAGACATCGGAAAGGGTGGAGACGACCCGCCGACGGAGTTAAGCGCGCACCTCAGAGACACTGTTGGAATCATGAAAAACCCGGTGGTCCTGCTGCTAGTGGTTGCCGCGATATTGCGAGGTATCGGCCTGGACGCGGTGTTCGCGTGGTCGCCATTTTACCTGGAAGAAACACTGGGCAAGGGACACTTAAGTGCCGGCATCCACTACTCACTGTTGACCGGAATGGGCATAATATCGGCTCCAGTGATGGGCATAATTTCTGACCGTTTCGGCAGGAAATCCGTGCTCGTTCCGGGATTTTTGTTGGCGGCGATCTTCTCTCTGGTCACTGTCATTGCCGGCGACGGTATCATGCTGATGGTGGTGTTTACGGGTATGGGGTTATTCAGCTTTGCGCTGCACCAAATTATTCAGGCCGCGGTGTTAGACGTCGTTGGGAAAGGAACTGAGGCTGCGGCGGTCGGACTGATATTCGGCATAAACGGAATCCTGGGCGCGGCTTCACCCTTCCTGGGATTTTTGGTAATCGACAATTTTGGAGGGTACGGCGCGGTCTACTACTACGCTGGAATTCTCACAGCGCTGTCGGCGCTCCTAACGCTGTTCGCGCCGATGAAGATGGCTCCCCGCCAGATGGCTTGAGAATCGTGTTTTCTTCGAACCGAAACGAAGAATCAAATTTGTACGCGATGAACGAAGACGGCTTAAGCGTAATGAAACTGACCGACGATTTTGACTTTGTATGGTGGCCGGATTGGTAACCGATAATCGGATGTGCATTCGGACAANCACCGCTGACGGTTCAAGCCTTCAAAAATTCCGNGAACTTAATTGGCCGCGTCTCTCTGTAGCGCATCTCGAACAGCCTCACCNACCTGAGCCGTCGAGCTTGAGCCGCCGAGGTCGGACGTCACGGTCCCGCTGGCGATTGTCGCTCGCACCGCGCGTTCGATGGCCTCTGCCGCCTCGGGGTGTCCTTTGTAGTCCAGCATCATCTTAGCGGCCATGATTGCGGCCATCGGATTCGCGATGCCCTGACCGATGATGTCCGGCGCGGTGCCGTGCACAGGTTCAAAATACGCGAAATCCTTCTCGGCGTTGAAACACCCTGCAGGAGCTAGGCCGCGACTGCCCTGTACCGCTCCTCCGACGTCACTCAGGATGTCTCCCGCCCGGTTTTCAGCTACCACGACGTCGATCAACTCTGGCGCCGTAATCATAAGGTAAGCCATGGTGTCAATGTGGACGTGCCGCGGCTCGATGGCCGGGTGTTGAGCCGACACTTCTTCGAACACGCGAGACCAAAGGCCGTTGGGCAGGCCTTTCTCGGCGACCGCAACCTGCTTGCGGCCTTCCCGTTCGGCGAAATTGAAAGCGAACTCGATCACGCGACGGACCCCGCTGTATGTGTTGTATTCGGGCCGAATCTCGCTCTCTAGAGAGGTTCCGACCTTGAAACTGCCCCCGGTTCCGCTTTCGTATCCTTCGGTGTTCTCCCGGATGACCACGAAATCTATGTCGTCGCTAATTTTCCCCTTGAGAGGGCTGAGGTCATCGTTCAACAGTCTGCATGGCCGAACATTGGCATATAGGTCCAAACCCCTCCTGAGGCCACGTAGAACAGCCTGGGCACTTTCACCCGATGGAACGCGAGGGTCGATGCCGCCAGCTCCGAAAAGCGCTGCGTCAAATGTGGCAGGCAACGCCGTGATGATATCGTCGATGTCCTCGGGAACCACGCTTCCGGTTTTTAGGTAATGCTCCACTCCGTAGTCGAAAGTTTCGTAATCGAGGGCAAATTCGTAAAGCTCGTGAGCCGTCTCAAGGGTCTTGANCGCTTCGGGCATGATCTCGTGGCTGATGCCGTCNCCAGGTATTACTGCGATTCTGACCATCCGAAGTCCTCCAATTCGTGGGTTNAAGCGTCTGCANGTTAGCGTTCGGCGCGGGCGTCATAATAACATACGCNCGCGCGACCAGCCTGATACCGTAAGGTNGTNGGATTTCATNCCTTCGGATTTGGGCTAAGATGCGGTTATTGGGNGGCAAAATATATTACGGCTGGCTGGCNCTGGCTGCTATTTCTGGAATCAACTTCGCCAACTCGGTCACGTCCATCGGGATGCTGACCGTGTTCGTGCTTCCGATGTCGGACGANTTCGGCTGGAACCGCACGCAGATTTCAGGAGCGACCAGCGTCGGCGCCATCCTGGGCGCCGTCGCCGCTCCGGTGATGGGCNGTGTNTCCGATCGAATCGGCGCNCGCGCGATCCTNTCGNTNGGCGGTCTCNTGATCGTNGTGGCGATGGTTTATCTGTCTCTGATGCATACACTGTTGGGTTTCTATTTCGCGTTTGGAATGGCGCGACTGTCCGACCAAGGATTCGTACAGTCAGTGTCTCCACCCGCGGTGGCTAATTGGTTTCTGAAGTACAGGGGAAGGGCGATGGCGGGTTTGTTCTTTGCGACATCCACCGGAGGCATCATTTTGCCCTTGTTGGCTCAGACGGTAATACAAGGCTGGGGATGGAGGGAGGCGTGGGGAGTGATGGCTGTTGTGATGGCCGTGGTTGGCGTAACGCCAGTCGCATTGATTGTCAGGCGGCAACCGGAGGCCATAGGGCTTCAGATTGACGGCAGAAAAACTGCTGAGGCTTCAGCGGCGACCATGAAAACTCGGGTAACGTATGAACAGTTATGGACTGTCTCCGAGGCTCTGAGAACCCCGACGTACTGGTTGATCCTGGCCGCAGTGTTCACGACCGGTATCGGGAGCACCGGCATTGGGTTGCACATGGTCCCATATCTGGTGCAGCAAGGGATTGGTTCGACGGCAGCGGTGGGGTCGGTGAGTTTCAGTTTCCTGGCTTCAGCGGTCGGGAACCTGTGGTGGGGGACGCTATCCGAAAAATTTTCGCCTCGACTGTTGCTGGCCGCGATATACTTGATTAGAGCGGCCAGCGTCGCGCTGTTGTTGGTCACAGACACCATGTTGGAGACATACACCTTCGCTTTCCTCAGAGGGTTCTCGGAGGGAGGCGTTGCGGCAGTCGGGGCCATTCTTCTCGCGGAGTATTTCGGAAGAAGAAACCTGGGCGCGATCTACGGCACAAACCGGGCTGTGCTGGTGACCGGTTTTGCTATCGGCCCGATAATCGCAGGCGCAGCTTATGACATCAACAACAGCTACGGGTTGGCCTTTGCCTCGTTTCTCGGTCTCATGTTGGTCGGCGCGGTTTTTGTGGCGTTGGCTCGATCTCCGAACGGTAGTGTGTCTGGTGGCGTCAGGTGAGAGTTTCAGATAAACTTCACGGCGTATAATCCAAGGTTGTCAAAGCTCTCAAAAACACAAATGCACAGAGGTGATTGATGCCCAAAAGGATAAACAAAGCGATCGAGCTGCTNGACCAGGGCCAACCGATTTACTATCAGGGCGGCCACACCGGAGCGAACCTTAGCTACGAAGGCGGCAAGGAGATGGCCGGCACTTGGGCCGATTACGTGAATGTCGGCATGGAACATGGCGCATTCGACATGGCAGGATTGGATGAATTTATGCGCGGCCTCGTCGACGGAGGCCCGACCAACAGCGGTCACCGGACTCCCGCTGTCGTTGTTGAGCCTCCAGTTGATGGCTCAACCGAAGATATTGTTAGGGCCAACGCGTGGCAGTTTCGACAGATTTTAGCGCGTGGAGTCCACGGGATTCTTCTGTGCCATGCAGAGACTCCAGGGGCAGTCAGAGCGTTCGTGGAATCGTGTCGTTATCCCTTTCAGACTGTGGGCGTCGGCAGAGGGCTTGCGCAAGGACAGCGCGGCTCAGCCGGCCAATTGTCGGCTTCAAAGGTCTGGGGGCTGTCGGTTGACGAATACCTGGACAAGGCCGAGCCCTGGCCCCTGAACCCAGATGGCGAGCTAATGCTGGGGCTAAAGATCGAGAATCGCCGCGCGCTCGTCAACGTGGAGGTCACGAGCAGGGTGCCGGGCATTTCTTTCGCGGAGTGGGGGCCAGGGGATATGAGTATGTCCTACGGTTACAAAAACTTCCCCGGCGAACCGCTTCCTGATGAACTTCAAGAGGCGCGCGAACGTGTGCGGAAGGCTTGCCTAGAGGCAGGGATTGCGTTCCTGGAAGGAATGACCGTTGATAACGCGCCGCAAAAGATTGACGAAGGCGTCAAGATTGGTTCTGGAGGTCAGGGAGGCGAGGCAGTCGCAAACGTTGGGCGCGAGTATACTGGCAGGACAATGCCGGTGTAACTGTAGCCGAATTTGTTTGGTAATTCGTGAATCAAGAACTCGTCGAATTACCAAATAAATGACTTGTTAAACATGCCCAAATTTGCGATCGTAACTATGGAACAATCGTTGTGACGTTCAAGAACGAAAACAGTGCGCATGGTTGTGCGCCCCGATGCTTTTTTGGGGTGGCTTGGTATCGGGTGTTCGTTATTTCACGTGAGAGGCGTAGACCATTCCGATGTGACCAGACTCGACAAGTCGGTCATAGTCTGCGTCTGAAAACTTAAGCAGCGTTTTGTACACATACTCGTTGTCCTCACCTAGGCGCACCGGACCACGGTCGATCTTGACGGGACTTCGGGACATCTTAAACGGGGCGCGAGGATAACTGTAAGTTCCCAAGTCTTCTTGGAAGGCCTCTTCAAACATCGCTCGCGCCGTGTACTGTGGATCCTCGGATGCGTCTTTTTGATCTAGGACGGCTCCGGCAGCTACGCCATGGGATTGCAGAGTTTCCATAGCGTGGCGGTGCCCTTGCGACCGACTCCACTCGGTTATCATGGCATCTAGGGCGTCGTGATTTGCCCTGCGAGAGGCGTGATTGGCGAATCGGACGTCTGACATCCATGCCGGATTTCCGATCGCCTGACGAAACAGCTCCCAGTCTCGTTCGTCGAAAATCGTGACGGCGATCCACGTGTCATCCTTGGCGCACGGGTACACTCCTTGAATAGCGGTCGGATGCCTGTTGCCCATTGTTGAAGCATTTTTGTTATTCATCGAATAATCCATGAACGCGGCGCCGAGGTAGGGCAAGGCGTTCTCTGCCTGGGACAGCTCCACGAGTTGGCCTTTGCCAGAGCGTCTCCGATAGTTGAGCGCAGTGGCAACTGCCATCGCGCCGCCGACACCTGCAGCGGCGTCAGCCATGTAAACGTTGGTGTTGGAAGACGGGTCCATGTCCGCGTAGCCCCGCATCAGTGTGTGGCCTATGACGCCTTCGATATGGACGCCCAACGACCTGTGATTCTGATATGGGCCTTCGTTGCCGTATGCTGGCATTCTGAGCATGATAAAACGCGGATTGATCTCTCGAAGTTCTTTGTAAGAAATGCCCAGTTTTTCCATGGTCTCCGTTGGGTTATTTTCGACAAGCACGTCACTTATGGTGACCATGCGCTTGAAAATGTCCAATCCTTCGGGTCTCAGCAAGTCAACTGTCATGCTTTTTTTGTTGCGGGCATGGGCGTTGAACAAAGGATGGCGATTCCAGGGGCGCTTGCCTGCTTCGCGGCCAGGCATTGCGCCCACGAATGGCGGCATGGAGTCAATAAAAAATTGTGAAGGCCGAGCGAATGGCGCGCGGGTCGCTGCGCCCATCGTCTGTATGGACTCAACTCTAATGACCTCAGCGCCCATGTCTGCTAGAAGGGTCGTGCAGTAAGGCCCCGCCCACACGACGGTCATGTCCAGAACTCTGACGCCCGACAGTGGCAGTTTTCTTGCGTCAGTTTTTGAGGATGTGTCGCTCCCCTGTCCAGTCACACGACCCTCATTTCTCTGAATCGTGAAATGTCGTCAGCCGTGTATCCCGACTCTGAAAGTGCCTCGTCGGTGTGTTCACCCAAGCGCGGCGCGGGCCGTCGTATGCTCCAGGGCGAATGCTCCATTATGAAAGGCCTGCCGGGGTAGGCGAAATCTCCCGCTTCAGGGTGATCGACGCTTGAAAAAGCGCCCCTTGATTGGAAGACCTGGTCGTTTGCGATATCCTCCATCGTATTAAGCGGGCCGCTGAGAACGTTTGCGCTCCGAGCGGCCTCCCAAATCTGATATTTGGTCCGAGCCATCAGCCAGGGGTAAAAATACGCATCGAATTCCGCTTCCAACTCTGGGTCAGATTGGGCTTCGGGAGTATGCCATTTTGGGTCTAGAAACTCCTCTGGTTCTCCGAGCATCTTTACAATTCGTGGGAAATACCTCGTGCCGCTGGTTATCTGAAAGTAGCCGTCGGCGCAGGGATACACTCCACTGGGATAGCCTCCCAAGCCGTTCGGCCCGTCGACGGAACGACCGCTTAGCTCGCCGTTGTACTGGTAAGCCAACAGCATGCTCATCCGTCGGTCAATCGACCCTGCTTGCGTCTCCATGATTGAGATGTCGATATGCTCCCCCTGGCCGGCTTCCCGCGATGAAAATGACGCGCTCAACGTCGCGAAGGCGGCGACAGACCCAGCTTGGTAAAGACCGACATCGGCGCCCATTTTAATCGGCTCTCGGTCGGCTAGACCTGTGGAATACAACTCACCTCCCATCCCGTAGAAAATCAATTCCGATGCGCGCCAGTCGCGGTATGGGCCGGTTTGACCGAAGTTCGAAATGGACGTGACGATCAACGCCGAATTTAAGCCGTTCAAAATCTGGTAGTCCAGACCAAAATCGGCCATCACGCCAGGGCGAAAGCTTTCGACCACGATGTCTGCTTGTCGGGCCAACTTCAATGCCACATCACGGCCAGGTCCGGTGGACAGGTCAAGAGTCACGCTACGCTTGTTAGTGTTCAGATGAAGAAACGTGCCACTCTTTTCGGGGTGTGGGACGTCTTTTGGAAATGGGCCAATCTGTCTGACGTAATCGCCTGAACCGGGGCGTTCGATTTTGATGACATCCGCGCCGTAATCGCCCAGCAATTTAGTGCAGTATGGCCCTGATATCCCGTGCGTGAAATCCAGAATCTTGAGGTCTGATAAGGCCATTTCAGGCATACATTCATCTCCCAAGGGTTCGTTAATACTTTCGTCTGCCTGCCGTTCGATCCGGAAGAATGCCAGAAAAACTCGTTAGAACAAAGGTTTTAAAAACCTTGACCGGTTAGAACACACGTACTAAAATTGGCATAATGGAATTGGGCCCAGAACCGAAAGAATTGAGTTCGAATGTTTAGGAGGATCGATATGCTAGAAATCAAGTCGTGCCCCCGTTGCTTAGGTGACCTGCTGACGAACAGAGACATGTACGGCGACTACAAACAGTGCCTCCAGTGCGGATTCTTGCGAGACTTGGAGTCGACTGTGAAGCCCATTGCATTGAGGTCCTACGCCCGCGAATCCCAAAAGGAGAGCGACGCCGCCTGACTACCGTGGCGAGTTTAACAGCGCGCCGTCGGAGCGTCAACAGAGGACCTTACCCCGAATAATATTGGTGAATCGCAAGAAGGGACAGGTGGAGGGCCTGTCCCTTCTTGCTAAGGGAGTATGTCGGCAGCCATGCTGTTGTGATTGCCAGATATAAACCTATTGTCGGGTAGGGTGTGATCGATGCGCCGGAAACATCTTGGCAACAGTGAGGCTGGATTATTGAGAATGTTTCGATCGGTCACGGAGTTTTGTCTGATTCCAAACTAAGGCGTGTCGGNGCATTGTTCTAACGCCCGTCGCNGACAGCCTCCTGGCTCGAGCCTGACCGGATGGTCTCTGAGTCGTCAATCACGAGTTTTGGTTTGAGGGCGAAGAGGAAAAGAATCGCGCCAAACACGTTCAACACGGCCAGGATGCCGAATGCAGTCGTGTAGTTGCCTTGAACATCTCTCAAGATTCCAGCCATCGTTGGAGCTATGAGTAGGAGGACGTTCATTGGCACTTGCGAGACGCCCATGATTTTGCCGAAAGAGTGTCGTCCGAAGTATTCGCCTCGAATCGAGACGGTGAGCGGGTTGCGGCCTCCGAAGCCAATGCCGAACAGGATTGCGAACGTGTAAGCAATCGATAACGTTTCCGGCCCAAACGTCAAAATGAAAACCGCGAGCGCCTGAATTNAAGTGAACGCGCAGAGCGCAAATCTCTTGGGAATCCTATCGCCGATGTAGCCGCCAATTATCTGAAAAAACATTGATGTGGCGGAGTACAAGGTGACAACGAATGCGGCNGTNTGGATGGAATGCCCNTGGTCAGTGAGCATGGGGGCCAGGTGAGCCATCATGGCTATCAACACCATTGATGTGAACCCGTGGCCGATGGATATTAACCAGAATGCACGTGTCCGGATAGCTTGCTTGACCGTGAAACCGATTTCTGAGGCGTCAATGGCCGGCGAGTCTTCTGCTTTTGCGTCTGTTGCGTTGTCGCTTCGAGCGTGAGAAGGTGTTTCTCCGTCGGGGAGCAGGCCGTAATCCTCTGGACGATTTCGGATGAGTCGGGACAGAGGGAACGCGAGGGCTATCAAAGTGAGGCCAATGATCGTCGCGGTCATCCTGAAACCCAGTCGGTCTGCTTCAGGATCAATTGACCATGCGATGGCCGGAATCATCAGCAAGCTACCGAGCCGGCTGATGGAGTTGGACCAACCCATAGCCATCGCTCGGCGTTTGTCGAACCAATTGTTGAGCATTGTCATCAGAGGCAGCCAACTGCCGAGGCCTTGTCCGAGCGCCATTATCAAGTAGGCAACGTAAAACATCCAGAGCGAGTGAATTTGGCCTAACGCTAACATCCCGACGCCCATAATCGTCACGCCGATGAAAACCAGACGGCGAGTGCCCAGTCTGTCCACCAGATATCCTTCAACAGGCCCGAGTATTCCACCCTCGACCCTGGTCAACGCGAATGCCAGCGAGAGTTGTGTCCGGTTCCATCCGAAGGCGCTTTCCAGGGCCACGAACCACAGCCCCATAGCGTGGAACATAGGAGTTGTGGTCATAACCATGATGAAACCGCTTACTCCAACAAGCCACCAACCATAGAACACGCCTCTGGCCTTGGTCGGAATTGCGATCACTTGGTCGATGAAGTTCAATACGTGTATCCTCTTGTCAATTGCCCTCCAGATGCCTGCTCGATGAAGCAAACGCATTTCACAAACAAACCAACGGCATTAGACACAAAAGATTCAGGAAATTTTGGCCCTATGATATTAACTGGAACTGTCCGAAGCGGCAAGGGAAATTTCTCTTACTGTATGGAAAAACTTCAAACACTGTGCAACGCTAGGACGGGCGTGGCCTTGTATCCAGGTAGTTTGGATAGCGATCTCGCCGTTTCCTACGACCTGCCTGTAAAAGGCGTAATTCGGCTGGAGAAAGAGGCATATGGCGGGCGCGCGCCGGTCAGCTTATTGCCATGCGCCGTGTCAGGAATCCCGGGACTCATAATGCGGCCAGACCCGAATGCCGACGGAACTGGCGACTACCCAAAAACTATCGTCGAGGTCGCCGCCCAGGTCAGGTTGCAGGACGCACTGAACGTATCCGACGTCGATTTTGTCACCATCAAAGTTCCAGACTGATGCAGGCGTTAACCCCCGAGGTCCATTCCCATGTCCACGGGCAACGCCTTCAATTCTAGCGACCTCTCCAGGTCATCGCGGTACTCTTCCCAAAGTTTGTCCCTAGCGCCGTCGCCGTTCGCGTCTTCGCGTTCCAACTTTTCCTTGAACCTGTCCACCAGCCAGTCCTCGGCGCGGCCAAGCGGCATGTCGAAGAAATCAGAATCAAACCTCGGCAGTTTTCCAGGAGCGAAATAGCCCTTGTCTGGGAGCGTGTATCCTTCCAGGTTCGGAGAACTCTTGCCCAGCACCTCGCCAGTCTCGATGTAGTGATCCATGACCGGCTTCATCCCGTATTTCTGGATCGGGCAGACCTTGATGCACACGCCGCACCCGGAATATCGGGTCATAACAGGACGGCATCGTTTAAATACAAGCTTGTTTTTCTCGACACCTCGGAACCACACTTTGTCAGGCGTGATGGCTCTACCAGGGCACCGCATGGAACACACCTGACATAGGTCGCAAAACTTATGGATTCCATAGTCCACCGGCGCATCCAAGCGTAGCTTGGCGTTGGTGGTTATGACTTGAAGCCGCGCTCGCGAACCAAAATGAGGGGACAGCAACTGGCCGTTGATGCCGAGCTGGCCTAGACCCGCGTCCACGAACAGCGGTATCATCGGCCCGAAGTGCCACGTTGGCCCCCAGACTTGACAGCGGTATCCCAGCGAGTGAATGAACTCCACCATATCTTTAGCAAGCTCGCCCTGTCGTTCATGGGCCTCGCCGTGGGCCGATTCGGACTCCAAAGACGGGATTTCCTGAGACTTCACGTAGTCCTGTTCCACTGCAAGACAGATTGCTGTTGATAGCTCGCCACGAACGTACTGACGCTTGGCCTGATAGACATATCGACGGTCGAATCGTGTGAACCCCACCTCACCGTATCCCAGCTCACGAGCCTTGGCCCGTATAACCTCGCTGACATCCTCGCCTGATGGCTCGGTGGTCGGCTGCTGGTCGCCGGTTGTCTTCAACCACTCGACGATAGGAGTGATCGCCTCTGCGTGCTCTCGGTAAAGCTCAGCGGTCTCTGGAGCGGCTTCCTCTCTTACGTCCAATGCCCATTGAGCCGACGCGCTTTGCTCCTCGGCCACGCTCTCCAGGGGAAATTCCCTGGCGTAATAAGAAACTTCGTTGTCCCTTCGCGGTATGCCTGGCTCAGAACGAATGTCTTGAGCGATTGGCAGTTCGATTTCAGGATCGTCGGCTTTCCGACCGGGTCTCGTTACTTTGTATCCAACTCGTCTTGGCATACGTCGTACGTTTCCTTTGAATGTTACTTTGCTTGGCGAACTGGGTCTGTGGCGCTGTGTGAGGGGATTACCAGTTCGTTGGCCCCTCCAATTCTTCTGGGGCGAGTGTAATCTGCCACAAAATTTGTGTCAAACAATTCTGGGATTGATAACTGACTGATCGTCATTCATTTTGACTTGTGACAGATAATTCACGAACGAAATTTCAGATGCCAACCATTCGACGAACAAAGAGCGAAGCGTCCGTAAGGAACAGATC
>PAIW01000052.1 GCA_002710885.1 Chloroflexota bacterium
TGCCTGATCATCGAGTTGTTTCACCCATAGACCGACACGTCATCCAGATGCGCGAGACCTGCATCGATCCCTTATTCCCGCCCATGGGACTCCGATCCAGGTTCGCTTCAGCGAATCGTGAACCTGCGATCCCTACAAGTGGTCAACCCAGACCAACTGTTCTCTCCGACCCGAGGTCGTTGTTGTGTTTTGGTGGGCGGTTTCGTACGATGGGGCCCTAATAGGGGGACACTGTTCTGATGACTACTGAACGCATCAAACGACGTATTGAAAGGCTTCTCGACCAGGTCGAGGAAGCCGCAGACGCTGAGGATTGGGAGACGGTCCAGAGGCTATCGCTCCAGGTCCTGGACATGGACGAGGACAATGTAGACGCTCAGACTTTTGCAAAAATGGCCGAGCGCAGTCTCGGAGCCGCTCCCTCGCCGGCCGCGCCCACGCCCTATACCGTCGAACCACCCACGTCCACGAAAGCCCCCAGGGCCTCTGAAGCCCCGGCGCTTCCAACACCACCGGTTCAGAGGGAGACGCCCACGTCATTCTCCGACGGGCGTTACGAGGTGAAGAGGTTCCTGGGCGAGGGCGGCAAGAAGATGGTGTACCTGGCCCACGACAACCTGCTGGACCGGGACGTGGCCTTCGCCCTGATAAAGGCCGAGGGTCTGGACGTCATAGGGTTGACCCGCATCAACCGGGAGGCCCAAGCTATGGGCAGGCTGGGCTCCCACCCCCACATCGTCACGGTGTTCGACCTGGGTGACCACGACGGACAGCCGTTCATGGTCACCGAACTGATGGGCGGCGGAGACGTGGAGGGTATACTGGAGGACGCTGCGGAGCACCGGGTGCCGCTGGAGCAGGCCGTTTCCATAGCATCGGAGACGTGCAGGGGGTTGGAGTTCGCTCACTCCAAGGGGATCGTCCACCGGGACTTAAAGCCCGGGAACGTGTGGCTGACCTCAGACGGGGTGGCCAAGATAGGCGACTTCGGGCTTGCGGTCGCCTCCGACCGGAGTCGGTTGACCCAGGAGGGCATGATGGTGGGGACGGTGTCCTACATGCCCCCGGAACAGGCCATGGGGGGAGAGGTGACTCAGCGCGCCGACCTGTACTCCCTTGGGGCGATGCTCTACGAGATGGTAACCGGGAGGCCCCCGTTCCTAGGGGACGACTCGGTGTCGATAATAGGCCAGCACATCAACACGCCGCCAGTGTCCCCCACCTGGCATAACGGTAACTGTCCCAGGCCCCTGGAGGCGCTGATTCTGAGGCTTCTGGCCAAGAACCCCGAAGAAAGACCCGGGTCGGCCTCCGACGTGCTGACGGTGCTGGATGGGTTGGGCACAGAGGTCAGCCTGGAGGCTCCGGCCGTGGTTGGGGCGGAGACCGCTGAGGACCGGACTAACGCTCTGGATTCTGTTGCCCAGGGGGTGTTCGTGGGCCGGCAGCAGGAGATGGGGGATCTGAAGGCGGGACTGGAGGACGTGCTGTCGGGCCGGGGCAGGATGATGACGCTGGTGGGTGAGCCGGGGATCGGTAAGACCCGTACGTCCCAGGAGCTTGCGACGTACGCGGGACTGCGGGGGGCCAAGGTACTGTGGGGCCGGTGCTACGAGGAGCAGGGTGTGCCGCCCTACTGGCCGTGGGTACAGGCTATAAGAAGCTACGTCAGAGACACCGAACCCGAGAAACTAAGCACGGAGATGGGGGCAGGGGCCGCCGACATCGCAGAGGTGGTGTCGGACGTCAAGACCCAGCTCCCGGGGCTTCAGCCTGCTCCTCAGTTGGAGCCGGAGCAGGCCCGCTTCAGGCTCTTCGACTCCATCACGGCGTTTCTGCGGTCGGCCTCGGAGGCGAGACCGCTGGTGGTGGTGCTGGACGACCTGCACTGGGCGGACAAGCCTTCCCTTCTGCTGTTGCAATTCGTCGTCAGGGAGATTGCAAACTCCCGTTTGATGATCATCGGGACCTACCGGGACATGGAGCTCTCAAGGCAGCACCCGTTGGCCGAGTCCCTGGGGGAGTTGACCCGGGAGCGGGCCTTCCAGAGGGTTTTGCTCAGGGGACTGAGCCAGGAGGACGTCGAAGGTTTCGTGGAGGTTGCCGCGGGGGTGCGGGCCGACACCGGGCTGGTCAATGCGGTGTACACCCAGACCGAGGGGAACCCGCTGTTCGTGACCGAGGTGGTCCGACTGCTGGTGCAGGAGGGACAGCTGGGACAGAACGCGGGGACAATGTCCTCTGCAGGACGTCAGACCGAGTCGTGGACCGTTCGGATACCCGAGGGAGTTCGGGAGGTCATAGGCAGAAGGCTCAACCGGATGTCGGAACGGTGCAACGACACGCTGACGATAGCGTCGATAGTGGGCAGGGAGTTCGAGTTCAGTCAGTTGAAGGCGTTGGTGGAGGACCTGTCCGAGGACATGCTTCTGGACGTATTGGAGGAGGCGCTGGCGGCCCGGGTGATCGAGGAGATGCCGGACTCAATAGGCCGCTACCAGTTCACCCATGCGCTCTTACAAGAGACGCTGATGGACGAGCTGTCGTTGACCCGCAGGGTGCGGCTGCATGCCCGGATAGCAGAGTCGCTGGAGGCCACGTACGGTGAGGACTCCGAGGCCCATGCCGCAGAGCTGGCCTTCCACTTCGAGCAGGCTCAATCCATGGTCGGCACCGACAAGCTGGTGCGCTACTCCATGGTCGCAGGTCAGAAGGCGCTGGACAACAGTGCCTTCGAGGATGCCATGGCCCACTTCCAGAGGGGGGTGGACGCCCGCCAGGGGCAGGATATGGACGACCAGCTGGCGGAGTTGCTGGTGGGGTACGGCAGGGCCGGGTGCAGCCTGGGGAATGGACTCAGGACTACCGAGGAATTCGTCCCTGCCATGGAGAGGGCCTTCGGTCACTACCTCACCACGGGCCAGACGGATAACGCGGTGGCGGTGGCGGACTTCCCTCACTCGACGCTGGTGCAGAACCTGATGAAAGAGACACACCGCAGGGCCTTGAAACTGGTTAAGGAAGGGTCCCACCAGGCGGCCCGGATCCTCTCCCTATATGGTTACTCCTTGGGAGCGGCCACAGGATCTGACTTGACGCAATCCCGCGACGCCTTTGAGAGGGCGCTGGAGATAGTGCGGCGGGAAGGCGACGAGGCGTTAGAGGTGCGGATACTCTCGAGCTACGCCAACATCCTGAGCTTCCATCTGCAGTGGGAGGAGGCGCTCCCCATGGCCGCGGAGGCCATCGACCGGGAAGATGAATCCAACAACCCGGTGGACATCCTCAGGGCGCTTTTATGGGTATCACAGGGGGCAACGTCGACTGGCGAGTTCAAGCAAGGAGAAGAGACCGCGGACAACATGCTGGCCCGCGCTCGGGTCACTCGAGATCACTATTGGATCGCACGGGCAATGAACGCAATGATGGACGCTGTCTCAGCCCAGGGGCGCTTCGACGAGGCCCTTGCTATGGTCGCCGAAGCCGATTCAATGGGGTTGTCCGAGCCTAGCATGAATGCGATTGCCATCAACGTATTGTCCCAAGTGGGGCGTTTCGGTGACGCCCAATCCCTCATAACAAGCATGGGCGAAACACCATTGATNGCAAAAGCCTATTACCTGGAGCTTGGTAAAGACGAGGCGATGGCGCACGCGCTGGAGGAAACCACAGCCGAGGATGCAAGGCAGACTTTCCTGTCCGTATCTCCTACAACCCCAATATTTCATATGCGTGTGCGTTACGGTCTTTCGATACTCGCCAACCTAANGAAAGACCCTGCGGTGGCAGCCGAGGAATATCAACAGATCATCAGCCTGGTTGGGGACGCAAACGGAGCCTATTTAACCAGATCGAATCAGCGGGTTCTGGGAGACCTGGCTAAGACATCTGGGGATGAACCGGAGGCAGAGGACCACTACCAACGGTCAGTCGAATTCTGCCGGGAGACCGGATTCAAGCCTGAACTGGCGTGGTCGATGTACGAGTACGCTGATCTGCTGCTCACTAGGGGTGGCGATGGTGACAGGGAAAAGGCTGGACCGATGCTGGACGAAACCCTCGCCCTGGCCACCGACATGGGGATGAAGCCCCTGATGGAAAAAGTCCTGTCCAAGCGAGAGATTCTCAAGGCCTAGGTCCAGGCGATAGCCTCTGCACGGATACAAGAGACCCACAAGCGGTGCGGTGGACGCCTGGACCTAGGCCTCGGTCAACAACCTCAAAACCCACTGACGGGAACACAGNGCTGATGGCCGCTGCTGCACTAGCATAAGAAGTGGTACGAATATTGGGGGCAGGTCAACGATGACGAACCGTTATTTTACGTTGGAAGAGGCCCAGGCGATGGTGCCCTGGCTCCAGGAGACCTTCGACACCATCGACCCGCTTAAGGAACAACTGACCGGTGCCAGGGAGAAGGTCCAGTCGCTCGTGAATCGGATGCAATCCAATGGTGGAGGTAAGGCGGAGGGAGCGCTTGAGGAAGCCACAAGGGCCTTGCATGAGGCCCAGGATGGCATGGACGAACGTGCCTACACCATTGTGGAGAGCGGGATCGTGCTCAGGGATGTGGAGCAGGGGATTGTCGACTTCACCTCCATAAGGGACGGTCGCGAGGTCTATCTCTGTTGGCGCGCAGGCGAACCATGCATTANCCACTGGCATGAAATGGATGCGGGTTTTTCAGAGCGCCAACGTCTGTGATCTCTCTGAGCCACACCGGAGTTCGGGTGACAAGTTACGCGGTGTCAGGATCCGCCATTGCGGGAGATCCTCAAGACGTAATTTTTCAGGCCTGTTCAGCTANGTCAATCATCTTAACGGGAGTGAGTGGTTCGCTGAACTCTATCTAGGCGCTCTCTCACTCCCCTAAGTTCACCACGATGTTGTCAGGAGATCGGGTGAGCACCGCTTCGGCTGGCTCGTCCGTGACATTGCCCTCTATGTGAGGAAGGTGAGGCGGGACGAATAGATAATCGCCTGGTCCCGCGTCCACATATTCTTTGAAATCGTCGCCGAAGTAAACGCGGATATGACCGCTCAGAACGTAAGCCGCGGTCTCCGCTTCNCCGTGGTGGTGGGGTGGCCCCAATTCGTTGGGCAGGCAGGTTACATGACCCATCCAGATACGCTTGGCCCCTGCACTGTCCCTGTCGATTCCTGGNCGACGCTCCATCCCTCTTGTCTGTGGCGTCGTGCTCATTGGTTTCGTTCCGTGCAAGGCCACCACTTTTGGCGTTTCGGTCGAAGCGGTCATCTTCTTGTGACTCCTTTATATTCTGGTCGACGGCATCAAACCATTCCATTATTTAACAGTCAAGCTCAGCCTGGGACCCAAATCACGGACGAGATTTCGCTAAACTCTCGCCAAAGTTTTGTCCACGATTCGCCTCCGTCGTCGCTGCGGTACAGGTAACCGTATCGGCTGCCGGCAAACACCACCGAGGGGTTGAAGGGCTGAGTGTTGACGACCCACATCGCCGTGTTTGGCTCCACCGGCAGTGATAGGTTGTCCCAGGTTTTCCCCGTGTCCTTCGACCGCATTATCGTGCCTGTACGGCCGGGAGTCGTGTCTCCAATTGTCAGAAATATCACATTGGCGTTGTCCGGCTGGACGTTGATTCCGCGAGGGTAGGTCATGGGGAAGACGTCATCGATGCCCAGTCGTTCCCACGTTGCCCCGTCGTCTGCGCTGGTGTAGACATCGTTATTGACGACTACGATCACGGTCTTTGGTGGGCCTGCGGCCACAGCCACATTGTGGACGTCGGGGTTGGGAATGGCGCCATTGATGGACACCCAGGTGTCCCCTCCGTCGACGCTATGTCGGACCCCGTCCACTTCGAGTCCCANCCAGATGCTCTGACGGTTCTCAGGGTCGATGGCGATTCCCGTGACTCGCGGGACGCCCACGGCAGGACACTCCTCGACAACTTCGACGGGCCGTTGGTCCCAGGTTGTTCCGCCGTCTGTGGACCGGAATATGGTCGCGGGGTCAGGCGTGCCAGTGCCTGCGAACATAATGTTCGGGTCCACAGGATCAATAGCGAGCGCCCATACGCAGTAATCGCTGAGCGGGGAGTCCACCGATTGCCATGTCTCTCCGGCGTCGTCGCTCCTCAGAAGCCCNCTGTCGGCGCCTGCGAATATCGTATTCGGCTGGCTGCGGTGGTTCGTCAGGACTCGCACAAGGGCGTCGGAGTATATCCCCTGGCCGATTCCCACACGTCGCCAAGTCTCTCCTGAATCCACGCTACGCATCACGCCCTGGCCTACGGTTCCCACCATTACGATCATGTCGTTAGCCATAGCAGACCCCTTGCCCTGTGATTGAAACTTCGAGTGTCAAGAAAAATACTAACTATTGCAGATCAAATTAGAATTGTGGCTNCNTCGGCAAGCGGTTCTNAGNTCAGGTCGCCAGTTGACGAANTCCCGCGTTGAGGACGAAGCCCTCGTAACCGTTGTCGGCGACCTCATTGCATTTTTCACGGTAGGTTCCAAGTCCGCCAACATAAGGCATGAACACCCGGGGCTTTCCAGGTATGTTCGCCCCCAGATACCAGGAGTCTGCGAGCATGAACATTGTCGATTCGGCGATCTTGTTCACGTGGGACACCCATGCGCTCTCTGCGTCAGCATCTGCCTCTNCAACTTCGATGTCGTGCGTTTGCATGTGCTCAATGAAATCTGTGATCCAGTCCTGATGCTGCTCGATAGCCACCGTCATGTTGGCGAGGACTGAGGGGCTCCCTGGACCGGTTATCATGAACATATTCGGGAAACCGGCGACTTGCAGGCCCAGGTAGGTTTTCGGTCCTTCCGCCCACTTGTCTTTCAGAGAAAGATTGTCCTTTCCGCGAATATCCATCTTGAAGAAACTACCGGTCATCGCGTCGAATCCGGTGGCAAAGACGATCATGTCGAACTCGAAATCTTCGTCTTCGGTCCGAATCCCGTCAGCGGTGATCTCTCGAATCGGCGAGTGACGGATGTCGACCAGTTCGACGTTCTCACGGTTGTAAGTTTCGAAGTAGTTAGTGTCGATGAGCGCGCGCTTGGACCCCAACGGGTGGTCGGTGGGCAGAAGTTTTTCTACGGTTCCCGGATCCTTCACGATTTCACGAATCTTGGCCCTGATGAATTCTGCGGCGGTATCGTTTGCTCGTCGATCGATCCCGATATCCTTGAATGACCCCCAAAGGAACCCGTGGCCACCCTTTGCCCAACCGGCTTCATATGCTTCCTGGCGCTCTTCCGCCGTTGATTCCAAGGCCAGTCGTTCGCTGAACTCCACTGGAAAGCCCGCTTTTGACCATTTCGCCTTTTCCAAAATCTCCTCATAGTTGGGTTTGACTTGCTCATCAAGGAATTTACGATCCACAGTCTCGTGGCGGGCAGGAATTGTGTACTGTGGAGTCCGTTGGAACACCGTCAGGCTCTCGGCTTGCTTGGCAATCACTGGAATCGATTGAATGCCGCTTGATCCCGTGCCGATTACCGCGACCCGTTTGCCTGTGAAATCTACCTCATCGTGCGGCCAGGCGCCCGTATGGTAGCTTTCTCCCTCGAACGTCTCCAGCCCCTTTATGTCTGGGATATTGCCTGCTGAGATGCACCCGATGCCGGTAATCAGGTACTGAGCTGTGACTCGATCACCCTGATCTGTTTCGACTTCCCATCGGTTGGTGTCTTCGATGAATCTTGCTGTGGTGACTTTGGTGTTGAACTTGATGTTGCGGCGGAGGTCGAAACGATCAGCGATGTGGTTGATGTAGGACAGTATCTCTGGCTGTTCCGGGTACTTTCCGCTCCAATTCCAATCTTGCAGCAGTTCAGGCGAGGATGTGAGGCAGTATATGTAACTCTCGGAGTCACATCGCGCTCCTGGGTAGCGGTTCCAGTACCAGGTGCCGCCGACTCCGTCGCCCGTCTCGAACACCTGGGTGGACATGCCGAGTTGCTCACGCAGTCGCCAGAGCATTCCCAGACCCGCAAAGCCCGCTCCGATGATTACCGCGTCGACGTCCTGAACATTTCCTGGCTCAGTTTTTTTGTCCACCTTGTGAAACTCCTAATCAGTTGTTGGCGTCCATTGGACGCGTAGTCAATACTAATTCGTCAGTTGAGCTTTACGCGCTTTGGCAATGCACGCTTTGACTGCCTTCACGACCTGTTGGAAACCTAGTTCGCTGCCGGGAAGCATCAGCAAACTGAAAAACCCGTGCATTTGTCCAGCATACCTCTTGAGATCGGTTGGCACATTGGCTTCCGCCAAGCGTTCGGCGTATGCTTCTCCTTCGTCACGCAAAACATCAAATTCTGCCGTAAGTATAACAGCGGGTGGAAGCCCTGAGAGATCGTCTGCGTGTAATGGAGAAGCGTCTGGCTCTTTTCGTCGAGATGTTTCGGGAAGGTAATGGTCCCAGAACCAAATCATCCCTTCCCGGGTCAACATCAACTTGTTTTCGGGACTGGCATATGAAGGGCGGGAAAAATCACAACCCGTGACTGGATATATGAGCGCCTGAAGTGCAATTGGTGGCCCGCCGCGATCACGCGCGCGTATCGCCATCACTGCGGCGAGGTTCCCGCCGGCACTGTCTCCAGCAAGGATCAAAGGGGCCTCAGCGTCTGCAATTTCGGACAGGTTCTCTCCAACCCATTCTAGTGCGGCGTATGAGTCGTCCACCGCTGTCGGATACGGGTGTTCAGGCGCGAGGCGGTAATCTACCAGAACGACCGCGCAAGATGTCCTCTCCGCGAGTTTGCGCGCGATTGTGTCAGATTCGTCAATAGAGCCGATAACCCATCCCCCTCCGTGATAATAGACTACGACACCGCGCGGGTTCTCGATGGGAACGAGGACCCGAAGTCTGACTTCGCCGTCCGTATGATCAAGAGTGACCTCTGTCACGCGGTCCATTTCTGGCGCAGGCCCGGCAAGTTCCGCCATCGCAGACCCGAACGCCCGTGCTTCATCGGGAGCCATTAGGTGCAGAGGCTTCCCATCGCCTTCGGCGATTTGTTCAAGAAACTTTACGGTTGCCGAGTCAAGACCCATATGGCCCCTCCGAAGTCTGACGATTGTGCCGCAGTTGAGATGGCTAAGCTTTGCTTCTGATGAAATCAGAGATGCGTTCGCCGATCATCATAGTAGTGACGTTGGTGTTGGCGCGGATGCAGTCGGGCATGACAGAGGCGTCGACCACCCGCAGGCCCTCGATTCCGTGCACGCGGCCATGTTGGTCGACGACGGCCATATCGTCGGACACTTGTCCCATTTTGCACGTTCCGGAGATGTGTTGCCCGGTTGTGGCCTCACGCCTGAGCCAGTCATCTAGGGCATCGTCCGACGCCATGTCTGACTCCAAAGGTTCAATAAGCTCCTCGACAAGCGCCGCGTAGTCGGGGTGCTTTCCAAGCTTCACGGCTATGTGGACACCTTCACGCAGACGCTTGCGGTCGAACTCCTCTTGTAAGTAATTGTAGTCAAGGAACGGCTGTTGATTTGGGTCGGTAGATTGCAGCTTCATTTCGCCTGAGCCAGCGGCAAGATACAACGCCACGGTCATACGGATACCCAGCGCGTCCATGCGGCCGCCACCACGATTAACCCGTTCGGTGGCGTATGAACTCATGATGATAATCATGTCGTTTCGCAGGTCAGACCCCTCGGCTGTGTAGCGCAAGCAGGCTTGGGTTCGTGGGGCGAACCCGTCTAACTCGACGTCAGGTTTTGTTTTCCATGTGACGAAGACAATGGGGTGATCGCGCAAATTTTGGCCTACGCCAGTGAGGTCGTGTACGATTGGGACTCCCATTTCTTTTAAGTGGGCGGCTGGGCCAACGCCCGACAGCATCAGTATGTGAGGGGAGCCGATTGCGCCTGAGCTAAGAATTATCTCGTCGCCATAGACGGTGAACTTCTCGCCGCCACTTTCGACCTCGACCCCAACAGCGCGCTTGCCCTCGAAGATGACGCGATGGGTTGTGCAGTTGGCCCGTATAGTCAGGTTGAGGCGATGCCTCGACAGGCCCAGATAGCCTATCGCCGTGCTCCAACGTATGCCGTTTGGGTTGTTGAACGGGACGGGACTAACGCCGGTGGAGTCGGGGTTGTTCAGGTCCGGGCTTACGATGTAGCCGGCGGCTTCACAGGCGCTGCTGAAGGCTGATTGGGCGGGAAGCCAATCGTCTTCCTTGAACCGTCTGGCGATGATGGGGCCGTCAGTGCCATGAAAATCATCGGAGAAGTCGATGTCCGTCTCCAGCTTGCGGAAGTAGGGCATCAGCTTCTCGAAATTCCATTCGTCGTTGCCCATAGACGCCCAGGCGTCATAATCCTCTGGCACGCCGCGCAGGAACATCTGTCCATTTATTGCGCTTGAGCCGCCGGTGACCTTGCCTCGCGGCACCATCATAGGCTCGGCTGTGTCTGTGGCCTTGCCGATGAACTGCCAATTGTGGTCGCTCACCATAACGTCAGTCGTGGTCGCGTATCCAAACCTGACTTCGTCCGGGAGGTCTTCGATTTCGGCGTAGTCTGGGCCTGCCTCCAACAGTAACACCGACCTGTCAGGGTCTTCGCTAAGCCGCGTCGCTACAATTGATCCTGCCGATCCTGCGCCGACAACTATGGTGTCGTACTTCATTGCTACGCCTCCTCACGGGGCTGTCATTGTCATCCCAATCAGGTTCACTTTCTGGTCCTGGTGCGATGATACCTTCGGCAGAGGCGCGGGTCAATCTGGTGGTTTACCTGTAGGCATTTCATCGGATTCCCAATCCTCTGCTGGAACGCATTTCTGATTTCTGTTTGTCCATCACCGATTGGTGTTGGCTGTCAGAAAAAGCGCCACTGAGAATATTGGAGACAGAGGGAGGTAGCAGGAGATCCTGACAAATGGATAAACTATCCTCTGAAACTGACCCACGTGTCCAATTCTCTGGTTGCTTGCGCTTGGAGAATTTGATCTATCACACTGGCGGCGGGGTCGTCTGCCATTTCAGGAGGCTGAGTCTGATGTTGCATTTCACCCGAGAAGAATTTGCCGCGCGCCAACGTGACGCGATCGACGCCTTGCGGACGAGAAACCTTGATGGTCTCCTGATGTTCCGACAGGAAAGCATGTACTATCTGACGGGTTATGACACGATGGGCTATTCTCAGTTTCAGTGCCTGTATCTGGGGGTAGATGGACACCTGACGCTTTTGACCCGATCGGCGGACCTGCGACAGGCGCGCCAAACATCGACCATTGAAGACATCCGCGTCTGGGTGGACCGGGCAGATAGCAACCCTGGATTGGACCTTCAGTCGATTCTAGAGGAAGAGGGTATAAACGGGGGCCTTCTAGGAGTGGAGTTGGATGCCTACTCCCTGACCGGCCAGCGTTGGGACATGGTCAGGTCTGCCCTCGAAGGTTTCTGTTTCCATGAGGACGCATCGGGCCTCGTCAATCGCCTTCGCCTGGTCAAGAGCGAATCGGAGCTGGTTTACGTCCGTCGCGCCGCCGAGCTTGCAGATGATGCGCTGGAGGAAGCGAATCGTCTGGCAACGCCCGGTGCCTCGGAACAGCACGTGCTGGCCGCCATGCACAACGCCATCTTCCGAGGAGGGGGCGACTATCCCGCCTCACGATTCATCATTGGAGCCGGGGAGCGCGCTTTGATGGTTCGGAATTTCACTGGCTATGGGACGATAGGCGATAACGACCAGCTCCAGCTAGAGTTTGGAGGCGCGTACCGCCACTATCACTCCTGTCTCATGCGAACCGTGTTGACCGGCAACCCGGACTCGCAGCAAGTTCGGATGCACGCGGCGTGCGTTGATGCGCTGCGCGCATGCCAGGAGGCCAGCCGACCCGGCGTTACCTTCGGTGAGGTTTTCGATACCCATGCGAAAGTCCTGGACGAAGCAGGATTCAGAGAGCATCGCCTGAACGCCTGCGGTTACAGTCTGGGAGCGCTGTATCCACCGACTTGGATGGACTGGCCCATGCTTTACGCCGATAACCCAATCGTTGTGCAACCGAACATGGTTATCTTCATGCACATGATATTGCTCGATAGCGAGCGCGGCTTAGCAATGTCGGTGGGCGAGACTTCGTTGATAACCAAAACAGGATGCGAGCGATTGTCTCGAATGGGCCTCGATTTGGTCGTCAACTGAACCGGGCGACGGATCTCACTGCTGAGAGCCCAAGGTAATCACTGCTTCAAGCACCTTCACGCCCCGGCCTCTGGGAAGAACGATCAACGGGTTTATGTTGATCTCATCTACAATGCCTTCGAGGTTGACTGCCAATTCAGACACCCGCACAAGCGTGTGGATCAGGCTGTCAACGTCAGCTTTGGGTCGACCATTTGACCCGATTAAGGTTCGGCTGCCAGCCACTTCGTTCACCATATCTTGGGCGTCCTGCTTGGAGACCGGGCAGACGCGGAGAGTCACTTCGGTCGCCATCTCTGCGAATATGCCCCCCATTCCGTACATCAGGACCGGTCCGAGTTGATCGTCCCGTTTTACGCTGATGACAACCTCAGTGCCGCTGGTCGCTGACTCTTCCGTTGCGACTCCCCAGCCTGCCAACAGGCGTTTCCTTTCACATTTTGACAACTTTGTTCGACCGACTGCCCGAAGATCGTCGGCGATGATCTGTTGAGCGTTCGACATAGCTGGCGTGGCTCCAAATCCGACGTCCAACCTGCGTTCCCTCCAGTTGTGGTAATCGTGCAACTTTCGGAAAGCGGAAGCAATATTCTCAGGACTGAAGAACACAGGAATGCCCGCGCTTTTCAGAGTATCCAGGCCGGTGGGCGCCCCTAACTCATTTCCAGTGTGAAGGTAGGCGACGGGCTTGTCGTGTCTGACCGCAACGTCAACTACGTGCTCCGACTGCTCGTTGCTAGCAGAGCTTGCGACTACCAGCGCGCCGACTTTTGTCTCGCTTATCAGCGTCTCCATTATCAGTTCGACCGTGTCCCTGCTGGCGTGGCCAGTGATGTCCGCAGGATTTCCCGCCCATCCGAAGCCAGCGAGAATCTCGTTTATGGTGTCTCTGGCCTCGCGGGACAGATCAGGAAGGTCGAGCCTTTCGTGTCCAAATGCGTCCGCTGTCAGGGAGCAGACCCCGCCGGAGTGCGAGATTATCGCGATTCCAGGTTCTGATGGGGCAGGGTTGTCGGCGAGCATCTGCGAGACTTCCAAAAGCTGGTCCCAGTCAAAAACTCGCGTCACCCCGTGCTGTTTGAATGCCGCGTTGTATGCAGCGTCCTCGCCTGTGAGCGACGCGGTGTGGGCCTGCGCGGCGCGGGCGCCCAGGCCGGAGCGTCCGATCTTTATTAACACAATCGGTTTGCCTTTCTGGGCCGCAAGTCGACAAACTTCGAGGAATTTTCTGGCGTCCTTGAATCCTTCGACAAACATTGCGATCACCTTGGTGTCGTCGTCGTCGAGAAGGTATCGCGCAAAATCCGAGGCTTCGAGGTCTGCCTCATTGCCCGTCGAGATAATGTAGGAATAGCCTATGCCTCGACTGATCGCCCTGGACAGGAAGGGGCCGAATGCAGACGCGCCACTCTGGCACACAAGGCCGATGTTGCCGGTGTTCAATTTCTCGAACACAGTCGACGAGGATGAGCATGCCCAAATGCCGCTCTTGACATTCGCCAGACCGAGGCAGTTTGGCCCCGATATCCGCACTCCGGTCTCGCGAGCCACATCACCTAGACCGACCTGCAACAGCCTTCGGTCCTCCTCGGCGCGCTCGGCGAATCCTGCTGAGATCACAATTGCCGAACCGGCGCCTTTCTCGGCGCTCTCCGTCAGGATAGGAATCACCCTTTGATACGGAACGATTATTCCGACGAGGTCTGGACTCTCAGGCAGGTCGGTTACACTAGGGTAGCATTGGAGACCCATAAGCTCGTTGTAGCGGGGATTGACGGGATATACGCGGACTTGATCGCCGGCGGTGAGAACCGACCTGAGAAATCGGCCACCGTATTGCATGCGCTCTGTCGCCCCAACCACGGCAATCGAGCGTGGGTTGAGCATCTTGTCGATGGAACTGAGCTGTCGCTCTGTCCAGTATTCCATGCCGATCACTCCTCAGCAGCCAACTCGCCGATCAATTACGATCAATTCTGCGCCGGATTGCCGACGCGGGGCAGTGACCGCCAATATCTACTTTGGAGAGACTAAACAAGACTCGCTCAGACGTCAACTCGTCGAGCGGATTACACGATTTTAGAGGCAGCGCTGGTGTCGGTGTCGGAATTGATGGTCCCGTTGATCGCCCTGGTCGAAGGAGCGATCAATTCACTTGCTGTCTGAGCGGCGAAGAAGTCGCCAGAGTCGCTCGATACGCTGAACGCGCATTCTTTGACCTCAGCTTCGGTGCCGGCTTCTCTGGTCCCTGAGACTGCCTGGGTCACGATGGCCATGACTGACAGTAGCCCTAGAGCGTGAATCCGAGGTGGTTGTTCGTGAAGACGAATTTCATTGTGAGTGGTTCCCTATATATTCTCCTTAATTGCTAATATGGGACTATTACTGCGGTTCAACGTCACCAGAACGGGTGAAAGCGCGCAATCAGCCACATGGTCGATTAGCCGCCAATCTCGCCGATTCTACAGATCAAAATAAACGATGCGCCTGTCGAGAGTTACAATCTGGCCTTCACTGTTGGGTCAGGACACTACCGCCGCATCGAAATCGCGAACATCTTCAAGCTGTTTTAGGAATATGCCCTTATCGAGCATCCAACGATGCNTCCGCTCGAAAATNTCCCGTGTGTAAGGCTCGAACACNAGCCGCTCGCCAATTCCGCACTTCCTGACATCGAGAAGAGACCGNAATTCGGGCCGCAANTCAGTCAGCAAGTGATGTTTGTGCAACTCCGGTTCGGCATCAATATCANGTTGGGCAAGTTGCAGCGCGCCAAAGTATTTCTCCAAATCNTCGTCTGTGGCGTCCCCGTTGATGAGGAAACCGATCATGAACGTGGTGTCGAGAAGTTTACGGAACCCCTGCTGTTCAAGGACATAATAACCGGCGCCAAATACGTTGGCCGAATCCACTTTTTGGTCCAACAAAAGCTGCAAACGCTCTGGAGGNGTGCCTATGAATTGCAGGTTTATCTCNTCTGGACTCAGAAATTTCTCCAGCGCCTGAAGCGCGGAAAAGTGACTTCCNGAGTGATAGCCGACTCCCACNGGCACATTTGCCAACTCCTCTGGTTCACGGATAGGCGAGTCCGGGTGNACCCAGATTGCTGAAGGCGTCACGGAATATGCNTTTCCCCACATGCGGCCCAGGTCGTCGGATGCAGCCATTGCGACCGCCCAGTGGCAGGCNGAGCTAATGTCGCAAGCNCGNCCTTCCTCCATCGTCTCGAACGCGCCCCGCTTCACCTCNGCNGGGACTCCTTCGGCAGACGCGACAGTTGTGACGCTCGCCGGCCCGGCCATGAGCTCGTTGCCGGTGAACCCGTAATCAAGCCCCACGTCCTTGAAGTAGCCTTTTTCTTCAGCTACCCACTCTTGCAACCGACCGTGGGGCATGATGCGAAAGCTGCTCATTTGTTCGCCTCCATAGCGTCTTTACACGGGCGGCATGTTGCTTGCCGTTAATCTATCCTTCTCGCGATATTGGCGACACGGTAATTCATGATGCGTCACAAAGCAACAATTCGGCAGATTCACGCATTACAAGAACCTCTTTGCATTGCAGCCAGCGAAAACATATCATGATTTCCACCAGAAACGCTTGAACAGCTATGTTTTGTGGCGTTGTTGGTGATCAACGTTTTCAGGAGGCAGATTGTATATGCCCACGAACAAGATTATCGAAAAAATGAGAATTGGACAGAAAGCAGTAGGAATATCTCTTAGCTTCTATTCGGATGAGATCATCGAGCTGGCGGGAGCCATGAATCTCGATTTTGTGAGCTTCGACGGCCAGCACGCGGCGACGACGCCGGAGACCATAGACCGTTTCTGTCGCATGTGCGACGGCTGGGGATTGACGCCTGCCATGCGAGTACCTGACCAAATTCAGAGCAATATTCTTAACTATATTGATAGAGGAATGAGAGTAATCACGATTCCCGACCTGGAGAACAAACAGCAGGCCGAACAACTGGTAGAGTATTGCTACTTCGCCCCACGTGGGCGCCGCAGCTACACAAGCAAACGGGTCACACGGTTCGGCTTGGAAACCGACCTAATGGCGATGATGGATAGGACGAATGACGAACTGCTGATCGTGCCTCAGATAGAGAGCATTACCGCNTACGAAAACCTGGACGAAATACTCATCGTTGATGGGATAGAGGTCTTCGCGGGCGGGCCAAATGACCTGGCACAGTCTATGGGCTTCCCGGGCCAGCCAGATCACCCTGACTGTTTGAAGGTTACGGAAGCAGGCACGGCAAAAATCCACGCGGCCGGCAAACACAGGGACGCCGACATAATGGTGTCGATCGATGCCACGATAGCCGTGAGAGACGCCGTCAACGCCATGCTGTCTGCCGGTTCTGGGATCAAAGGCTACTGATCCTGTCGTAACTGTCGAAGAATCCAGTACCAGAGGACAATCTGAATGGACATGCGGCCTTCTCCTCGCCAGCAGGAACTTATTGACCTTGCGGGTCGGCTGGCCACAGAACGCTTTGCGCCCCGCGCCGCCTCGTACGACCGCGAGGCTTCGTTTCCCTTTGAGGACTACGCTGATCTACACGCAGAAGGCCTCCTTGCCCTCTGCGTCCCCGAAGAATACGGTGGCTTCGGCGCAAACTTCGAGACCTACTGCCTGGTGGCGGAACAAATCGCCCGGGGCAACGCCTCTACCGCGCTTACCTTTAATATGCACTGCCTCACCATGATGATGATGGACACATTTATGCAGGACATCGATTTGCCGACGGAAGCGCACGAGCGACACAAAGAACTGAGCGCGAAGAGATTCCGAGAGGTGGTTGAGGATGGTGTTTTCTATGGCCAGCCTCATAGCGAACCAGTCGAGACCGGAGGCGGTGATCAACTGTCCGTTGGAGGAAGGCGGTTCGGCACTCGCGCCGAGCGAGTTGACGACGGCTATCTTGTGAATGGTCGCAAATTTTTCGTTTCTCTTGCGGGCGCGGCTCAGTATTACGCGACCCCAGCCCTGTTGGTCGATGACGGCCCCTGGGAAGAAAGGACGCTTTACCTCTCCATCGCACGAGACGCCCCTGGAGTGACGTTCTCCGGCGAATGGGACCCCCTCGGCATGCGGGCCACAGTCAGCCGAGACATGGAGATGAAGGATGTTCTGGTTTCTCTTGATGCCGAGATATTGCCGCCCGGCGTGTTCGGCAACCTCTACCAGCGCCGACCACACCACTTCCTGGGGTTTTCTGCCGCGTTCCTGGGATTGATGCAGTCAGCGTATGATTTCGCGATTTCTTATCTCACAGGCAAGGTTCCGGGCGCTCCAGGACTACAAGAAGAAGCTCCGTCGAGAAGGCAGGCTGTGGCTGAGATGCTGTTCTCCTTGGAGTCGACACGTGCGCTATACTACCGCGCTATTTCGGAAGAGTCATCAGACCCTTCGGTTGACGAAGTACAGCGCGCTCGAGCCGCCCACGTCCAGGTGCAGCAGGCGGTCGTGCGCGTGACGGCAGAGGCGATTCGGGTGTGCGGAGGTCGGGCGATTCTAAAGCGTTACCCACTAGAGCGTTACTATCGCGACGCTTGCGCATCGGCTGTCATGCGGCCCTGGACCGAGGACATCGCCACCCAACAGGCATGGGAGACGGCGCTTGCAATCGAGGACTGACATACTCATGAGGAGAACTCGATTTGTTTGACCTGATAATCTCTGGCGGGTTAGTCGTCGACGGTTCTGGCTCTGCCATGTATCGCGCCGATGTGGGGATCAACGGAGAATATATCGATGCCATNGGCGATCTATCCAGTGCTCAAACAGCTCAGNTAATCGACGCNANAGGCTTGGTCATTTCGCCCGGTTTCGTCGACACCCACACTCACTCCGAAGGNGCACTGCTCACAGACTCGCAGCACGCCAACGGCTTGCGTCAGGGCATCACGACGCTGATTCTTGGGCTGGACGGTATGTCCTATGCNCCATTGTCGCCAGATAACTACCGCGTCCATCGTCACTATCTTGGAGGCCTTCTGGGAGATCCGCCGGAAGACCTGGACATGAGCAGCGTTGCCGCATTCCGAGCCAACTACCATAAAAAGGTGGCTATCAACACTGCCTACCTTGTGCCGCAAGGAACCGTGCGCCTTGAGGTGGCCGGTTTCCGTGACATCCCCTTGGACCAAGACGCTCTGGAGAAGGCGAAGCGATTGATAAGAGAGGGCATCGAGCAGGGCGCGGTTGGATTCTCCACCGGAGGAACGTATTATCCCGGCCCTTGGGGCGACACTCAGGAATTTATTGAACTCTGCAAAACAGTGCAAGAGATGNACAGCGTCTATGTCGCAGAGCCTCGTCGGGCCAACGCTAGCAGGGCATTCGGCGGAGATGGCGTGCTTGAGGCTCTGGAAATCGCCCGTCAGACAGGCGTGAAACTCCACCTGTCGCACTTCAGGACCGACTTCAAGAATCCAGGAACCGTAGAAGATCGACTGAGGCCGGTAGACGCGGCAAAGTCCGAGGGCATCGACTGCACCCTGGACATATACCCGTATCCAACAGGCAGCTCAATCTCTGTAAGCGTCCTGCCGAGTTATATTCAGGATGGCGGGCCGGAAGCGATCTTGAGAAGGCTGACCGATCCAGCGGAACGCCCGAAGCTCCGCGATATTCTTTCTGAAGAGTTCGAGATGTCTGTCGGTCTCAGNGAGGTCGTGTTCACATACCTGCCGAAAAACAGCCATCTCGAAGGGATGACGTTGCCCGATGTGGCGACCCATCTTGGAACCACAGTCNCAGACGCCCTCTGCGACCTCTTAGTCGACGAAAACCTGAAGATCGGGTACCGCGGCGCCCCTCCGCACAACGTGGCAAACTGGCGCCAGCACAACCTCGACTGCATGAACCTGTTATCGCGACCAGACTACATGGTTTGCAGTGACATCACGCCGGCCGGTAGTTTCACGCATCCTCGCTCATTCGGAGCGTTCCCCAGATTTCTGGGGCGATTTCGCCGAGAGTTCAACATCCTGAGTTTGGANCAGATGGTTCACCGGATGACCGACCGTCCGGCGCAGAGATTTGGTCTGACAAGACGCGGACGAATCGAGAAGGGGCATTACGCAGACGTCGTTGTGTTCGACGCTGAACGGATCATCGACAATGCCACATACGACGATCCTCGCCAGTTCCCGACAGGCATCCCGTTCGTGGTCGTTAACGGGCAGGTTGCCGTGGATCACGAGCGATGCACAGGGGTTTTGGCGGGGCAAGCGGTGCCATAGAGCCTCGGATGCGTCGCGGCAGGTTCGTCCCTTCAAACAAATNCAAAACTAGGAGAATCCATGANCGTAATAGATTTTGCCAACTCTCGCATGACATGGTTCGGCCCATTAAATGGCAGCATGTCACGCATTCAACTTGATGGAATGTGCACCTTGATTGACGATGAGCAAGGAACCGAGGACGCGTACTACCTTATCGCCCCTTGCCACTCAGAGCACACCCACTTGGACGGCCAGCTGTTCACAAAGCGCAACTATGACTTTCGGGGCATATTTGGCGAAACAGAGTACACACTCATCCGAACTCACTGGGTCGCAAATCCCGATGTTTCCGCTGACCCCGGCTCCGAAAACACGGGAGGAAGAACCCCTGTCGAGGCCAGACTTTGCAAACGCAAATAGAAAGACCTCAAACTGGATATTTGCGCTTTGAAGGACGTGACAGAGTTGAAAACCGATGAAGAGTCCGTTGAACAAACCCTTCGCAATATGACGCTGGTCGGCCAGACTGAGTTGCGTGACGAAACATCGGGCTTGCGCGCTGTCCTAGAGTATCCGATCAAGACGTTGAACGTAATAAAGTCGCCTGTGCGTTATCAGGTGGACACCGGCGCTCTGATCGTGCCGGACTTTTCGACAACTCCCGGATTTCAACTCGAACACTTTGATGTTGCCCATGTGGCGCACAACAAGCCCGACAAGGGCGAGTTCTTCCTACGGAAACCCAGGGATATCACTCGGAAAGACGGCCCGGTTTGGACGATCAACGATTACTCAGAAAGAAAGGTCTATTCGTGCCAGAACAGGCTTTTTGCTGCTACGAGATCGTGAAAGTAATCAATCTAGAAATTTGAGAGCCAACCTGAGGAGCGTCAGCATGATTATAGACTCCCACGCCTATTGCTTTGCGGCAGCGGACAGTTTAATGGGTTACGACAGTGTGCCTGAACACCTTCGATGGGCGCAGGCGGGACAGGCGGGGCATTATCAGCCGGCGTTCAGTCTTCGTGACAGAAGCGCTGGCTCATCGGAGGCTCTCGCTCCTGATGGCACAGACGTATTGACTGGACTGCCGGACGTGGACTTCCGTATCGATCACGCCGCCGGCAGAGTGGTTTGGACGATCGATGGCGAGGACTACACGAAGCATTACTACCCGCCGAACCTTCAGGACTGCGAGTTTGGCGCCGACAGTCTCGTCAGCGAGATGGACTACGCGGGCGTGGATATGGCGCTCCTCCACACTAACCCCATGCTGGGGCGCAGCAGCACCTATCAGGCTGAGTGCGTGCGCAGGTTCCCCGATAGGTTTCGGTCGATGGCGCCGGTCGACGAGTGGCGCATCCACGACGACACCGATGCAGTTATTCGAGAGCTTGAGGAATCCATAACAAAACATGGGTTGCACGCCATAAAGTTCAATGCTAATGGGTACAAGATCAGTGATGACCCCTGGGACGATGGCATTTACAGGCCGTTTTGGGAGACGGCAACGTCACTCAATGTACCCATCTTCATTTCTCTCAGTATGGGACCAGGAATCAAGAGTTGGGAAGCTTCACAATCCGCTCAAGACGGCTACCTGAACGAGTTGAAGATACTCATGCGGTGGATGGAACGGTACTCAGACACAACCACGAGCATCACGCACGGATTCCCGTATCGCGCGTTTATCGATGGCGATTCCATCAACCTGCCAGACGCCGTCTTTGAGCCGTTCCAAAACCCCAACCTCAGTATGGAAGTGTGCTTTCCTGTCAGAATAGGCGACACCTTCGACTTCCCATATAGGGAGGTCTTCCCGACGATCCAGAGCATGGTCGAGCACATCGGAGCTGACCGCTTGCTTTGGGGCACCGATATGCCCTTTCAGAATCGCCATTGCACCTACCGTCAATCGCGCGACCATATCGAGAAATACTGCGACTTCCTGGGCCAAGATGATCTGGACCTGATAATGGGTGGGACCGCGTTGCGAATCCTTGGACTATCAAAGGGTTAGCCTCAAACCGACTTGAATGCGGTTGATCTAAATGAAGAACATTTCTTCAGAATCGACGAGCAATTCGTGACCAAAGGTGTTACGTTGTCCGAATAATCAGACTTGGATGCTTGGCTAGCTCACCCGTGAAAATAACGCAAAGGTTAAATCCCGACGACGCTTCAAAAGTGAATCGATAATTCATGCAAGATCGCCATTCCCAAAACGAACAAACGGCTACAAACCTTCCGTTGAGCGGGATCAAAGTCGTTGAAACGGCGCAGGGAGTCGCCGGCCCGTTCTGTGGAAGGTTCTTGGCAGCTCTTGGCGCCAAGGTAATCAAAGTGGAACGGCCGCCCGAAGGTGATTGGTCGAGAAAAATTGGCCCCTTTTTACCGGGCAATGTCCGTTCTGAATGCAGCGCCCTTTATCTGTACAACAATATGGGCAAAGAGAGCGTCCTGCTCGACTGGGAGACTGAATCTGGCATGTCTGCGCTCGAAACTCTGGCGTCCAGCGCCGACATCTTGATCGAGGATTGGGACAGGACATATCGAGAAGAAATTGGCCTGACAACTGATAGGTTCACCTCCCTGCACTCAGAACTGATCGAAATTTGCGCGACACCATTTGGGCTAACGGGGCCGTACTCCCGCTGGAAATCCACTCCGATTGTTCAGTTGGCGTTGGGCGGGTACCTCTACCTAACGGGCAATTCCTCAGAAGAGCCGCTGATGCTGCCCGGGCATCAACCGGATTATTTGACAGGCCTGAATGCCCATAACGCCGTCCAGATTGCGCTTTGGGAAAGGGTCAGGAGCGGCGGAGGGCAGTTCCTGGAGATGTCCATGATGGAAAATCTCGGAGCGCTTCACCAGTTCACCTTCGAGATGGAAACATATTCGGGAGTTGTCAGGGACAGGAATGGCCTTCAATGGAACAAGGTCGGGCCGTTCGCCTCATATGGAATAACGACTTTGCCTTGCGACGATGGGTATGTCGCTTTCGGAGCCTCCACAGAGGACCAGTGGGAACGCCTATGCGCGATGCTGGGTCGGGAAGACTTGCTGGACGACCCAGAGTTCGACACTCGGTTGAAGAGAAGCCAAAAGTCAGACACCCTTGACAGTCTGATTACCGACTGGATGAAGGGCAAGACCAGGCAGGAGGTTTTTTTGGAGAGTTCCGAGAAATGGTTCTTGCCTGTGGCCCCTGTGCTGAATCTCAACGAGGTTTTGCGGGACCCTCAGTTCGTTCACCGTAACCTGTTTCAACCGTTGAGCCACCCGGAAGCAGGCGAAGCGCTTTACCCGACATTCCCGTTCGCCATGTCTGAAATCAAGCCAACCGTGGCAAGGGCACCGCTTCTCGGCGAGCACACTTCTGACGTTCTGGGAGGGCTGGATTGAACAAGTCTGGACATCTCGAAGGCGGCAGCCTCTCCGATCTTCGCGTGCTGGACCTCACCAGAGTGTGGGCTGGCCCTCTGGCAACGCGAATATTTGGAGATTTCGGCGCTCAGATCATCAAAATCTCTGATCCAAGAACGCCCGTCGCGAATACCAACGGAGTCAACAACAAGTTGAATAGAAACAAGCTCAGCTTGGGCCTGCGACTGGATAAAGACTCAGGAACGGGAATCTTCAGGAACCTCGTGGCGATTTCGGACGTGGTGATCGAGAATTTTCGTCCCAGAGTCATGCGAAATCTCAGTCTTGCGTATGACCAGCTCAAAGCCATAAATCCCGACGTCGTGATGTGCTCCATGCCTGGGTTCGGTATGGAAGGCCCGTACTCTGAATACCCCGCTTACGGTACAACCGCCGAGGCCATCGCGGGAGTGCCTTCGCTGATCGGCTATGAGCCATCCGTGCCGATGCCGACCGGGATAGCATACGGAGACCCCATTTCGGGACTCCATGCAATCGGCGCCATACTCGCGTCGCTTCGCAATCGAGACATCGCAGGAGGCGGTCAGTTCATAGATGTCGCTCTGGCCGCCGGCCCCGTAATCACGACCGGGGAATTTCTGGTCGCCAGCTCTGCCGATTCCTATGAACGCGAAGGATACGGCAACAAACATACTCATCAGTCCCCGCATGGAGCTTACAAAGTTGCGGGCGACGATAATTGGATCGCCATTTCTGTGACCAACGATCAGGAATGGATGTCACTCCGTTCTGTGGCCGACGACGACAGATTATCCGATCCCCGCTTCGTTGAATTTGAAGGGAGAAAACAAAACGAAAAGCTTATCGACCAGGTGATTTCGGAATGGGTTTCGAATCGCGAAGCAGTTGATTTGATGAACCTTCTTCAAGACGCCGGCGTGCCTGCTGGAAGGGTTGCTAACAGCAGACAGTTTCTTAATGATCCCCATCTAGCCGCAAGGGATTTTTTCGTCTGGTTAGATGAGCAGGAATTTGGTCCAAAACAATACGAAGGGCAGTCCATCCCAGGCAACTATGTCGATAAGTCCAGTTGGGAACCTTCGCACCAGATGGGGCAAGACAGTCGCTACATCCTTGAGGATATTCTCGGTTACTCAGACGAGCAATGCCACTCTCTCGCATCCGAAGGCGCAGTCGCCTTTAACTGAGAATTACCGACATCCGACCAAAGGGATTGAAGGCCGCGATGTGCTTTTGTTGGGCTAGTTCTTACCAGGTGTCGATGTAAGGATATTTCTTAGTGGTTCGCTCCGGCGTAGGCGGCACGCTGTTGAGGCCCATGACAAGCCATGATCGAGTATCAGCCGGGTCGATCACGTCATCAATGCCGTAACCGGCGCTCGCGTTGACGGCTTTGGCGTTTTCATAGGCGGCGTCGACGCGCCGTTGGTACTCTGAGAGCCTCTCCGCGGGGTCTTCGATAGCTTCGAGTTCTTTTCTGTATCCGAGCTTGACCGCCCCCTCAATCGCCATGCCCGCAAATTCAGCAGTGGGCCATGCCACAGAGAAGAATCCCATGAATGAGCTTGCGCCGCACATCGCCTGCACGCCCAGACCGTATGCTTTTCGGACCACCGTCAAGAACATGGGGGTCGTGAGATTCGCCCCGGCGTTGAACATCCGTACGCAGTGCCTGACCAGCGCGGTGGATTCGACATCCGGCCCGACCATCATTCCAGGGCAATCCATGAGGCTGAAAATGGGGATGTCAAAGGCGTCACAAAGCTGGACGAATCGCGCGCCCTTGTCGGCTCCATCAGAATCTATGGCGCCTGCGATGTGATGCGGATTATTCGCGATCACTCCCATAGGCTTCCCTTCGACGCGCATGAAGGCCGTGATGACNCCGACACCGAATCCCTTTCTTATTTCTAACACCGAATCCTTGTCTGCGATCGTCTCAATGACCTCTCGCATGTCATANAGGCGCATGCGGTTTTCGGGGACGATGTGACGGAGTTTTCTCTGGTCGTTTGCTTCCCACTTTTCGATTGGCCCCTGAAAGTAGGAGAGATATTTTTTCGCTGTCTCAACGGCCTCTTCTTCATCCTTGACCAGGATGTCCACAACTCCGTTTGGAACCTGGAACGACATGGGGCCTAGCTCTTCAGGGGTGTAGACTCCAAGCCCGCCACTCTCCACCATTGCCGGCCCGCCCATCGCGATAGTCGACCCCTCGGTTGCTATGATGACGTCGCAGCAGGCGAGCAAGGCGGTGTTTCCCGCAAAACAACGCCCGTTGGTCACTCCTACCAATGGAATCCAGCCGCTCAACTGTGAGAACTGTGTAAATGTGTGTGTGTCGAAAGCGACGCCCGGCCCGGTTCTATCGTCGCCAGGACGCCCCCCTCCGCCTTCGGTGAAGAAGACCAGTGGAATCTTGAATCGCTCAGCCAGTTCAAACATGCGATCCTGTTTGTAGTGATTCCGTCCCCCCTGCGTCCCAGCAAGCACTGTGTAATCATAGGAGACAACCATAGTTCGGGCGCGGTCAGGCGTGAAATACTTTCCATTCACCGAGCCAATGCCTGCAACGAGTCCGTCGGCAGGGGTGTTTTTTCTGAGTTCTTCGTCGGTGAAGCGTTGGTGTTGACGGGCGACGACCAGCGGGCCGTACTCCTTGAAGGTTCCTTCATCTACGAGTTGAGCGATGTTTTCTCGGGCCATTCTAAATCCGCGGCCGTACCGTTTGGCTACGGCCTCTGGCCTGTTTTCATCGAGTGTGTACGCGTGCCGGGCGTAGGCCTCTTCNAGGTCTGGTCTGATGTAATCCAGATCGATTGCGTCNTCGGCCTCAAGAATCGCGTCNCCCACGTCGGCTTTCTCAACGAATATCANGGGATGGCCCTCCACGATGATGTCGTCGGGCGCGACGTTGATTTTCTTGATTATCCCTGGAGTGTCGGCCTTGATTACATGCTCCATTTTCATGGCTTCCATAATCAGAATTTCCTGCCCGACACGTATCTCATCGCCTTCGCTGACCGAGATTTGGATGATGGTTCCCTGGATGGGAGCGGCCACTCCCACTGATCCGTCAGGCCCGATCAAATTCGCAGAGTTATTTTCGGCGATCTCTTCGGATCCCTGGGTGCCTTTGACCTGACGGTCGTAATCAAAAAGCGCCAGCGGNTCAGAGGTGTCCACCATAACCGGGGCAGTGCCTGTCAGGGGGCTTGCTTGTTGAGCCGAACNGTTTGTGATCAGAGCCTCGGCGCTTTCAACCCACCGTTTGGGGCCAGCAGAAGAGTCGACCTTAGCTAGAGTCGCGATATTCTCATCCACCCATCGCGTATGAACAGACCAATCAATGAAGTCCGGGTGATTGAGGACATTTGTCAGGAACGGGATATTGGCGCTGATGCCTTCTATACGAAACTCGGAAAGCGCTCGCAAAGATCGCCGGACGGCGGACTCGAATTTTGGACTGGGTGAGTGAACGATAACCTTTGCCAGCAACGAATCATAGGACGGGCTTATGGTGTAACCTGTGTAGCCGAATCCGTCCGTGCGAACACCTGGGCCGTTCGGAACTTCGTACGATCTGAGCGTTCCTCCAGANGGTTTGACCGTGCCGTCTTCCATCAGGGTTTCCATATTGACACGGGTCTGAATCGCGAACCCGCGGGGCGCGCTGATGTTCGGGCCACCCAGGCCAATGTCTGTGAACGAGGAGCCTTCCGAGAGTTGGATTTGCGCCTGCACGATGTCCACTCCTGTCACGGCTTCTGTGACGGTGTGCTCGACTTGAAGGCGGGCGTTGGTCTCGATGAAGAAAAAGGAGTCTCCCTCGTAGGCTGTCTTAGCGCTGACGAGAAACTCGAAGGTTCCGAGGTTCGTGTAATCGACGCTCTTGGCGAGACTTAGCGCTGCGTAGATGATATTTGCTCGAAGAGTCTCTGAGAGATTCGGCGCCGGCGCAATCTCCACGATCT
Organism: Chloroflexota bacterium; assembly: GCA_002710885.1. Next base: position 26,802 of record PAIW01000052.1, read on the forward strand.
TCTGGTATCTGCGTTGGATACTGCATTCCCGCTCGCCGAGATGCACGATGTTGCCGCTCTTGTCGCCAAGAATCTGAACCTCAATGTGTCGCGCACGCTCAAGAAATTCCTCGACGTATAACTCGTCGTTTCCAAAAGCGATATTCGCCTCGGACCTGCAACGATTGTAGGCATCTTCGATGTCAGCTTCGTTCGTCACAGCTCTCGTGCCGCGTCCGCCGCCGCCCGCGACTGCCTTAATCATCATTCCAGATTTGCCGCCAAGCGAGTCATAGAACTCCCGGGCTTCTTCGAGCGAAACCGACCTGTCGATCCCTTTGAGTATGGGAACGTCAACATGGGATGCTGCTGCTCTGGCCCGGCCTTTGTCACCAAAGAGTTCGAGATGT
>PAIW01000053.1 GCA_002710885.1 Chloroflexota bacterium
TTCGTTACCTCGGCTGTTGGAGCCGTCCCACTCTCCGTCGGCACGGACGTCTAGGAACACGGTGTCGGAGTGTCCAACCTGTCCCACCCCGTAGTCGAGAGTGCAGATCAGGTCCTCGTTGGCGTTCGGAGTAAATGTAACACTGACTACAGGGGGGCGGTCTATCGACGTCGGTTTGCCTTCGTCGTGCCACTTCCGCCATCCGCCATTCAACACCTTGACGTTGGTGTGGCCGTAGTAGTTCAGAACCCACCAGAATCGGGCGGCGGAAAGACTCCCGTTGGCATCGTAGGTGACCACCAGAGTGTCGTCGCCAATGCCCATTTTCTCCATGAGTTCTTTGACGACGTCAGGTTCGGCGACCCAAGGGTACGCGTGGGAGTCTTTGGGATAATCTGGATGCTTGATGTAGTGATGAACCTGGATGCCTACCGCGTTTTTGATGTGGGAGCGACGGTACTCTGGAAATTCATCACAGTCGATGATTCGGATGTTAGGGTCGTCTATATGTTCTGCCAGCCAGTCGGTGTCTGCCAGCATTTCGGGACGAGCGTATCCCTGAGTCGTCATGTTCGTGCCTCCGGTGATGGTGATTCGAGCAGTGGTGGGAGTATAGCACAGGAGCCAAATGATGCAACGAGCCTGGATTTTTGGAGAGTGTCGGTCCGGTTGACCATGTTGAAACCCCTTGCTAAACTCGCTCAGTCCGGATTCAAAGAGGATCAGTTATGCCTGGCGCACCTGAGGCGTGCTGGGAATTACCCGGAAAATCACGGCACAATCGAGGTCGTGTCGCCGGTGGAAACTTGAATGTTTCGTTGGTCTGGACGCAAGAATATGTTGCCCAATTTATTGAGCTATAAACAGTGAGGCAAAGAGATGACAAAACCCCCAGCCCCTTTTTTTTTCATCCAACTTAGCGACCCACAATTCGGGTGTTTTGAGGCACGTGGAGCCACACCGGGAGACGGAACGTTTCCCGAGACAGCCCTGTACGAAACAGCCATTGCCGCTGCCAACCGCCTGAAACCCGAATTTGTGGTGGTCACGGGCGACCTTGTTCAGGACTCTGACAACGAGGCTCAGCACTCAGAGTTGATGCGGATTTCGGCCCAACTGGATCACAACATCCCGCTCTATCTCACCACAGGCAACTGTGATGTGGGAAACACCCCGTCTGCTGAGAGCCTCCGAATCTACCGAGAGAAATTTGGCAACGATAACTACTCCTTCGACTTTCACGGAAGCCACTTCGTTGTCCTGAATAGTTCCATCTGTCTCGACCCGTCTGAAGTTCCCGAAGAGTGGGATTCACTGGTCGATTTTGTGCGGTCGGACCTTGATGCGCATAGCCCAACGAGCAAGCACACGATAATGTTCATGCACCACCCGCTCTTCGCCGACACCGCAGACGACCCCAATAGGGGTATTCGATACATTCCCCGCGAACGAAGAAACGTCCTTCTCAGCCAGCTTCGCAAGCATGGAGCGTCAGGGGTGTTCACAGGCCATTGGCACGAAAACCATTACTCCGGCGACGGCGACATGTTGATGATTATATCTGGCCCAGTTGGGTACCCACTTGGAGACGATCCCTCAGGGCTACGCATTGTGAAGGTCTACGACGACCGGATCGAACACGAGTATTTTGGCATGGATGACTTGCCCAACACAGTCGAACTGTAATCAGCTATTGGACGCGCCAGTTCAACTCATTAATATTGCAGATTGAAAAAGAGGTTGAAAAGTATGAAATTCGGAGTTCAAGTAAACTGCTATCGAACGATGTGGGACGACATCAACGCATCAATCCAGGCATTGGAAGCTGGACGGTGGAACAGCTTGTGGTTTGCTGACCACTTTCTCCCGCCGTCGCCGGGGTCTCCCGGCGGAGCACGAGATCAGGAGCAGGGGACGGCGTTCGAAGGCTACACGCTAATCGCGGTTGCGGCTGGCATGACTAAGAAACTCAGGCTCGGCCATCTGGTCTTGGGCAACACGTATCGAAATCCGGCGTTGCTGGCGAAGATGGCGACGACGTTGGATCAGGCATCTAAAGGCCGATTCGTGCTTTCTCTTGGCGCGGCATGGTTCGCTCGGGAACACGAGGCGTTCGGATGGGATTTCCCGTCGCTGAAAGAACGGTCCGACAGGTTTGAGGAGGCGTGCGAGTTGATCCGCAAACTCTTCACCGCAGAAGGGCCTGTTGACTACGACGGCCAGTATTACCAACTAGATCAGGCGCCGCTGTCGCCCACATCCTACCAGGAACCGCACGTTCCGATTCTGATTGGCGGGACAGGCGAGCGGCGCACCATGCGTACTTTGGCGAAATATGGCGACATCTTCAACCTGGACGGCTGGTCGGGCAGAGGGATGTCGATGGACCTATATCAACACAAGATTAGCGTGCTTGAACGGCACTGCGAGGATGTCGGTCGCGATCCTTCAGAGATCAAGCGGACGTTGTTGGCGCCTCTCTTGATCACAGATGATCCAGCCGAGGCGGAACAGTATAACGAAGCGCGAGGATATCGGTCCATGGACCGCACTCACGGCAACTACGCGGGGCCGCTGATGGAAGCGAAAGATTCAGGCTCATTGGCTGGGCCAAAAGACTATATCATCGAGCGGATAGGCGAGTTCGCAGACGCAGGCGTGGATGAGATCATGTTCGGAGGTATTCCAACTGGCGATGTCGAAGCTTTCCAGCGCGTGGAAGAGGAGATCGTAGCGGCGTTCGACTAGCGGTTGCCGGATCACAAAATCATTGAAGAGGGAGTTTCTGTTCACAGAGGCGATGGCCTTCGTGGACAGCAATATGCACGGAATCAGTGGCTCACGATTTCATGAAGGTGTCTCGTTGAACTGTCACGGGACCATTGGCTGTCTTGACGAACAACTCGGCGTCGCCAGCCCCGATTGTTCCCACGATGTGATGTTTGTCACCTGAGAACGTCGTCATAATTGGCAAACGTGCTTTAATGGAACCGTTGGTTGTCGACCGTCTAGTTTTACGCTATGCGTGCCGTGTGACGTGATTTCGGCGCTGCCATTGGTGGTCGTCATGCGATTGTCGACGGCTGGGACGATGACCCCAGCGAAATCAATCCGTCCGTTGCTAGTCTCGATGTCGAATGTGCCAGTCGCCCTAGCGATGTCCACGCTACCATGAGAAGCGTGGACATCGAAATCTCCAGTCACGTCGTCCATAATAATTTTGCCGTTCGAGCTTCTCACAGTACCTGACCGATGCATGCCGTAAAGCTCGATTGCCCTGTTGCTGGTGCTGAGTCCCACTCTCGTGTTTGATGGCGTTGTGATTTCGATGTCGTCGCAGCGGCTCTGGCCTAAGAAAGAAAATCTGCCACCTTTTTCCTCGACCTCGACGTTGATAGTGTTGCCATCTTGAGTCACCTCGTATTTGAGGTCATCGGGCCGTCTCAACGTTGCCTGGACCCTCACGGTGTCGTCCGTTCCTGCACTGACTTTGATGCGTCCGTTGCTGCCGTTGACCACGATTTTACGAGATTCTGCGACGGTGAAGCTGTCGTCACGTGCTTTAGTTGATGCGGCGACGTTCGTGCTGNAGGCTGCGGCGACGGAGATCGGGATCAGGCCAAAGGCCAGGATTCCGNTTTTCACGTGCATTTTCGGTTTGATGGATGCGATTAGATTCATCTTCGCNCCCTCGGTNTGANAATCTGGGTCGGCGTGTTTTCTGTCTGCAATCAACATATGGGCGCCCACTCGGTCCGGCATCGGCGATTCTCCCGAGTTTCGAGAANGTAANGNNGTNATCGTGANGTGGTCNGAATTGTCTAACCTCCCTTCGTCCCTTTGGTGTAGGCGGAGTGAATTGCCCCGCCCGTGGGCTTTTGCCGTTCAGAACTGACGGGTCTATAATGGGCGGCACAAAATCCCAACCGGCGAGGTGTAGATGTGACGCAGACCCAGAGTTCGCCCATTGGCGTTAATTCCGAACTACTGAATGGATTGGAGTGGCGGTGCATTGGCCCGCCAAGAGGCGGTCGTGTCGTGGCAGTCGCTGGCGACCCGGTGAATCCAGCAGTGTTTTACTTCGGCGCTTGCGCTGGCGGCGTATGGAAGACCTACGATGGCGGAACCTACTGGGAAAACGTCTCCGACGGGTTTTTCGAGACCGCTTCGGTGGGCGCAATTGATGTTTCGACCGCTGACCCCAACGTTATTTATGCAGGCATGGGAGAGGCCTGCATACGGATTGATGTGACTCACGGCGACGGCGTTTATCGTTCGACCGATGCCGGAAAATCCTGGCAAAACATGGGATTGAAGGATACGAGGCACATTTCGCGGGTCCGAACCCATCCGCAGAACGCCGACCTTGTGTATGTCGCCGCTCTGGGGCACGCTTTCGGTCCCAATAGCGAGCGAGGCATTTTCCGCTCATCCAACGGCGGCCGAGACTGGGAACACGTCCTGTTTAAGAGCGAGGACGCCGGAGCCGCAGACCTGTCCATCGACCCAAACAACCCTCGAAACTTGTTTGCGTCCATCTGGCAGACTCGACGCAGTTTCTGGAATCTGTCCTCAGGCGGCCCGGATAGTGGTCTGTGGCGAACAACTGACGGCGGCGACACCTGGGAGGATATTTCAGGCAATCCGGGACTTCCCGAAGGGCCGCTGGGGCGCATCGGAGTGGCAGTTTCTCCTGCTCAGGCCGGCCGCGTTTACGCCACGATTGAAGCGAAAGACTGTGGTATTTATCGGTCCGACGATAACGGCGACACCTGGGAGTTGATGAGCGACGACCGCGACCTTCAGGGCCGTCCCTGGTACTACCAGCACATATTCGCAGATCCACAAGACGCAAACACTTGCTGGATTCTCTCTTATGGCGCGTGGAAGTCGATTGACGGCGGCAAAACCTTCACCCAGGTCACGACGCCCCACGGCGACAATCACGATATCTGGATCGACCCGAACAACACACAACGCATCATAGAAGGCAACGACGGCGGCGCCTGCGTCAGCTACAACGGCGGCGACACATTCTCGACCATTTACAACCAATTGACCTCCCAGTTCTATCACCTCACGACAGACGATCGGTTCCCTTATCGCGTCTACGGAACTCAACAGGACAACTCGGCCATCAGTGTGCCGTCACGGACGGTCAAGGGGGCGATCCCGTGGGGCGACTGCTACACGGTGGGAAGCTCTGAGAGTGGGTACATCGCTCTGCACCCCGACGATCCGAACATTGTCGTGTCTGGGGCGGTCGGTTCATCGCCTGGCGGCGGCGGGAACATGCTCAGATATGACCACAAAACGGGACAGGTCCGAATTATCACGGTCTGGCCGGAACTCAACACCGGCTATGGCGCGGAAAACATGAAGTACCGATTCCAGTGGACTTACCCGATTCAATTCTCGCCCCACAACCCCGACGTGTTGTACGCGACTGGGAACATTGTGTTTCGTTCGACCGATCAGGGAAGCTCCTGGGAGCCAATCAGCCCGGACTTGACTCGCAACGACCCGACCAAGATGCAACCCTCTGGCGGGCCGGTCACTTTAGACACTTCCGGCGCTGAGACCTACTGCACGATATTCGCGTTCGTCGAATCCGCGCACGAAGCAGGGGTGTTCTGGGCCGGTTCTGATGATGGATTGGTTAACATCTCACGGGACGGTGGCGAGACGTGGACGAACATCACTCCGCCCACGTTGCCGGAGTGGAGCCAGATAGCTACTATCGAATTGTCGCCCCACGATCCTGCGACAGCCTATGTAGCGGCCACCAAGTATAAGCTGGACGACACCCGACCGCTGCTATACAGAACCAACGATTACGGCGCAAGCTGGTCTGAAATCATTAACGGCATCCCTGAAGACGATTTCACCCGCTCCATCCGAGAAGACCCAAATCAGACTGGACTACTATTCGCTGGAACGGAGACCAGCCTTTATGTGTCGTTCAACGCTGGAGACTCGTGGCAAAAGTTCAAGGCAAACTTGCCGGTGGTCCCGTTTTACGATCTACTTATAAAAGACGATGATCTGATCGCCGCGACCCACGGTCGCTCATTTTGGATTCTGGACGATCTGAGCCAGGTTCGCCAGTTGGCTGTTGACCTTAGCGGCGAGTCGGTCCACCTTCTTAAACCCGGAACGAAAGTTAGGCTCGGCGCGCCGTTCGGGGGCCGAAGGCCGAGCGGAGGCAAGAATTACCAGCTGTCGCTGGGTGCAGCAGTAACCTACACTGAGTCGAAAAATTCCTCCGGTGAAACGGTAAGGAAATTCCTGGACGCCGGACAGAACCCACCTGGAGGGCTGCGAGTCAACTACTATCTGGCGGAGGCGTCTGATTCAGAAGCCACATTGACGTTCATGGACTCTGAAGGCAACGAGATCAAGACATTCTCCTCAGCAGAGTTGGAAAACGAAGACGAGCGGCGCGACGGTCGCGTGGCGGCGGCGGCGGGATTGAACCACTTCGACTGGAACCTTCGCTATCCTCCGGCGAACCGCGTTCCCGGCGACAAAACCACCGAGGACAGCATTATTGGCCCGTTGTCGCCTCCGGGGGCATATTCGGTGCGGTTGACAGTCGGTGACGAATCGCAGACACAAAATTTCGATCTGGTGAAGAACCCCAACGTCGAGGCGACTCAGGAAGACTTCGACGCCCAGTTCGCCATGTTGTTGCAGCTACGCGACAAAGTCTCAGAAACTCATGACAACATCAACAGGCTGCGAAGCGCCAGGACTCAGGTGGTTGAGTGGGCCAAGAGGGCCGAGGACTCGGCGGCGCAAGAGGCGGTGTCCACGGCGGCTGATGCGCTGAAACAGCAATTTACTGACATCGAATCCGAGTTGATCCAAACTGAGTATCGCGGCGCACGCGACAGGCTCACCCTGCCGGTCAAGTTGAACGCCAAGCTGTTGGGACTGGTTCCAGTCGTCGCCGCGGCGGACTTCCGACCGCCCCAGCAGACCTACGAAGTGTTCGCTCAGTACACCGAGGAGTTGGACGCCCAATTCCAGGCCTTGCAGAGCGTTATCGACAACGAACTCTCGGAGTTTGAGAATTTGCTGGCCGAGCTTCAAATTCCGACGATAGTGCCTCGGACGACACCGTAGGGTTTGATGTACTAAGGCTGAATTTCAAGGGGACGGGCGTATTATGCCCGCCCTCTTTTCGTTCTGAAATAGAATAGACCTCGGTTACAATTCAACGGGAGATTTCGTCTAGCAACCGGCTTTCATTCGTGCCACATTGGTTGTGCAATTGGAGGGGGTGAAAGTTTTGGCAAACAGGCGAAGGCGATCTCGTTGCGTTCTGTCTTGGCGGATCGGCGGGCGTCGCTTCGGCATCCCCTTGTGGGCGTTCGCGCTATTGGTGGCTATGATTGGCGTGGCCGCGGGTCAGGCTGGCACCGAGCGTGTGAACGCGTTATTGGCAGGCTTCCTGCTCATGCCTGGCGAATCCAGAACCATCACCATAACCAACCCGACGAACCCCCTGGGGATGTTGGTTACAGACACAGGTGTTGAAGTTAAAGCTGACACAGATTTCGCTGTGAAAACTGACAAAGTGCCGTTGAGCGATGCTGACCAACTCCTGACCGCCATGCTTAAGGGAGCAGGCGGCTCTGCGTCCGCGCCTAAACCGACGAAACGACCGCCAGCGACGCCCACTGCGACGCCTCGACGGTTCCGAATCCACCGTCAATAACGCCTGAAATGACCCGTCGCGCGGCGGTGAGCGGCAAAACATTCCGTGTTCGNCTCGCAGCGGACNTNNANGTNNGNTCGACAGGGTNCAAGANCANGGTCGTGATATTTGACGATGAAGNTCNGNTGTACANCCATCCACNGGNAGGCCGTTNGCCGNNCCGGANGCGGGAAGTGNTGGTTCCGNTGGNNGTCGTGTNCCTTGACCNGAATTTCNTAATNGTGGANATCGAGNCGANNCTGGTTGAATTGGTCGGAACTNCCGACTCNGAGTTNCATGTCTATCGGCCATCGGCGCCAGCGATGTANGTAATCCAAATCAGAGGCGGGTTGTCAGACGCATCGAGNATCTTCGTGGGCGACCATGTCGCNATCAGGTAGTACGCCGGATTAGTACTCCAGTATCGCCCTGCCCAATATCTGTCCGCCTTCCAATGCGTCGCATGCTTCGTTGATCTGATCGAGCTTGTACCGCCGGGTCACCAACTTGTCCAGGGGGAATTTTCCTTCCCGATGCAAGCGCAAGAACGTTTCAAAATCCTTCTCTGGATAGGTCGCTCCCAGGCTTCCTCGATAAGTGCGCTGGGCCATGAACAATCGAGGGTCGATAGTCATNTCCTGCTGGGGGATGCCGATGAGGACTGCCATTCCGCCGTGGTTTTCAGCGCCAGAACCACCGCCCCGGACTGAGGGGAGTATCTGTTCGTTGGTAATGCGGACACCGATGGCGTCGAAAGCGTAATCCGCGCCTCCTCCCGTGAGTTCTTGGATGGCCTCCACCGGATTGACTTGAGATGCGTTAACGGTGTGTGTTGCGCCGAACTCCCTCGCGAAATCCAACTTATCGTCGCTAAGGTCCACCGCGATCACTGGGTACGCTTCCAGAATGGAGGCCATCTGAATCGCAGACATCCCGACGCCGCCGACTCCGAATATCGCCACCGAGTCTCCGGGCCCGACATTCGCGGTGTTCATCACTGCTCCGGCTCCCGTCAGCACAGCGCACCCGACGATGGAGCTTATGTCGGTCGGATGTTCTTTGCCAATCGGAANTACCAATTCNCCGNTACACAGCACGTCCTGAGACCATGTGTACACGGAGCCAGAGACGAGTTTGTCTTGATAAGTCGCCCCTGNTGGTGTCTGAANGCCGCGTCCTCGGTTCGGCGTTCGAGGAACCCAGGTGACGATGGCGTGATCGCCCTCTTGNACGTGTGTCACGTTGCTGCCAACGTGAGTCACAACGCCCGTGCCTTCGTGACCCAAGACCATCGGGCGTTCGGCGGTGGCGTTATGCATTTGGTGAAGCTGAGAATGGCACACTCCGCTCGAAAACAACTTTACGATTACCTGATCGGGCTGTGGGTCAGGCAGGTCGAGNTCATCGACGANNANGGGTTGTTCGGGGGCAGTTTGTATTGCGGCTANGGTCTTCATGAAATCTCCTGTTCATTGATATTGTNGAATCGATCTAGTCCAAACATGCTGATGTCGAAATTTGACTTGCCGGTCGTGGCTAAATCTGCAAGTATCTCGCCCATAGCACTGGCGAATTTGAATCCGTGGCCGGAGCATGGGCTGGCAATCACAACGTTTCCATATTCTGGATGTAGGTCAATGAGGAAATGCTCGTCTGGCGTGTTAGTGAACATACAGACCCGAGAGGACACCAGCTTGCCTGGAACGTCTGGCATGAAATGTTCAAGGAACGACCGAACAGGCGCGTCGTCGTCTGCATCGGCGTCGCGGCGCAGGTTTTCAGGAGTGGAGGTGTCGCCGAAGTGCATTCTGGCGACCTTGACGCCGGTTCCCATATCTGGGAACCCATAAAAGTGAATTCCTGGCCCAGTGTCCCAAATGAAAATGGGGCAATTTTCAGCACGAAATAACTCTTGATTCGCGATGGGTTCATACCACATCAAAACTTGGCGTTCAACTTGCAATGGAACTTCTAGGCCATTGAGCAACTGTGGCAACCATGCACCGGCGGCGAGAATCAGAGACTGAGCGGTGTAAGCGCCGTTTTCGGTCCTAACCGTCACGCTGCCAGAATTCGAGTCCCACGATACCACAGGTTGGCCGAATAAAAGCTCCGCGCCGTGACGCTTCGCAAGTTCCAGATGCGCTTCAACACAGGATTCTGGATACAAAATGCCAGATCGGGGGTCAAAGATTGCGGTCATATCGACGTCGGGGTTGAAGATTTTGTAGCGTTGCCGAACTTCATCCATTGACAGTTTTTCGAAGGTGAGATTGTGAGTAACTGCGCTGGTTTCGGCCCCTGCGATCATATCGCTGCCGTCCGAGCCAAACATCATTCCGCCGGTCTGGAGATAAAGTTCACGCTCGGATTCCTCTTCCAACTCGGACCAAAGCTCGTAGGCGCGTTGGACAATCTTTACGTAGGCGACGCCCTCTGCATAAGCCTCTCGGATGATTCGGGTTTCGCCGTGGGACGAGCCTTGGTCGTGGGGAGGGGAGTGGCGGTCAAACCCAATCACTCGCAACCCGCGACGCGCCAGGTGATACGCGGAGGCGCTGCCCATCGCTCCGAGACCGATTATCGCTACGTCATAATTTATGGAGTTCATGCTTGAATAATCATATCGCTTCAAAATCCTGTTCCATTGCCAGAGCGACGTATCTGTCTGCATCTTCCTCCAAGAGCAGGCGCTGTTCTACCATCCGTTGGGCTGTCAAGGCGATCAGTCGGACGTACCGAGCTTTGGAACCGTAACGTTCCTCGACCGACAGGCGGGGGTCGCCGGTGTCATTCCGTTGTGCTTTATTGACTGGTAGAGGATGATATCCGCCTGTGGTCCCAGCGATAGCCTGTTCTGCTGACCCGGCCGGGCGGTAGTTCCATCCAGTGTAGGTTGCCAGCGGAACCTGGATATGGGGCGTGCGAATTCCCGGCGCTTCGTTTCCGTCGGCATCTACCTGGGGAATCAGCACTATGTACTCTCGCGAACGATCCTCAATTGGAGGCTCGTTGGAGGCGATGCCCGCGTCGAACTCTGGGCCGTGATTCTGGAAGAACAGCCGGTTCGAGTTATCAGGATGCTCGACGTTGGGTATCTTGGGGAACACCCTCGCTGCCACGTCGGCAGGCACGCCTGTTTCGTCCGATCGCCGAGGAAACATGCTGTCAGGTGGGGGCGTTGCGTCGGTGGCCCAGGCGTCCAGAGCGTCGATTACTGCCCTGAGGAGTGGCGTTGTGTTCAAAGGGTTGGCGCGGTATCGGGCGTACTCAAAATTCGGGTTGCCTCCAAGCGGGTCGGCGTTGTGTTGAGAGCCTGCGAAGTGAAAAACCCTGGTTTTGGGATGGTCGGGGATATCATTGCCTATCGAATCTGTGTGAACAAGCGAGCCGCGGCGCGTCCAGTATTCCGACGAGGTCTGAGTGTGGATGACGAGGGGGTCAGAATCGGGTCTCTTGAGTATTCCGTCAGTTTTGCCGGTCAATGGGTCGGAGATGACGGAATAGGCGAACGGGAACGAGTCTGACGGATACAGATGATCGTCATGAGGCCGTGGGTAACGGCCTGGTTGGGCGAATCGGTAATTCAGGACGACGCGACCGCCTCCGGAGACGTGAGGAGAGATTGCGTCGAATACTCTTCTACCCTGACTGTCCTCGTTGTATCCGCGATACACGAACTCGCGCAGGAATCTGCCGCTCTGTGATCGCCCCCATCCATAAGCTTTTTCCATGCGTGTTCCATTCAGCCTCAGAGGATTCGGCGTCCCATCGGTGTCGGCTTCGTCGTGGAGGAGGAATGAGATCAGGTCGCGCACCCCAGTCAATCCGAGGCCTTGCACATTCGGATTCTTGCCGGTGTAAACCAACTCGTAAATCCAACCCGGCTTGAATCCCCGAGGCAAGTGACAATGGAACGCAGACGGGATCGGGCGACCATTCTGAAGCCTCGCGAATGCCCAGTCATCGTCGGCGATTGGCTGGCGTTGATCGCTCTCGTACTCTCTCATAGTGAATGTTGCATCACGGGTGTCGGTGGATATTGCTTCGTAGCTTGACGTGTAGTCGTTGGCGCTAAGGGGCATGCTCAAAACGCCATGCTCGTCCACGATAAATTCTGACCGAGTAACGCCCGTTATTTCCTCGCCGTTTTCGGAGGCGATTGGGAGCCTCATCGTCTGGCGGCCTTCGCCTGGCATGATGTCGCCTTGCCATCCAGACCACACGAGGCTGTATCCTCGCCGCATCAGGAACCCGTTGCCGGCGTGCTCAGTTGTCGAGGGGGTGTTGGAGTGAACCGCGTCGTTGAAGAATTGAAGCATCCTCAAGGCGCCACGGTTGTTGACGTCGTACAAGAGCCTGCGGTTGCCTCGCGCCAGATCAGCAGGTTTGAGAATGTAGAAGTCGGTGGCAAACTCGACAAACCCGTGGTCATTTCTGGGGGCGTGTTTCAAATCCACGACCATCGAATACGCGTCGGAGTCTGGGTCGACCGCGATTCGGATTTCGCCTGCGATTCGCTCGTATTGGCCTGTATCGCCGAACGACTCGCCGTCAGCGAAGGTTTCGCGGTGGTGGATTTTGAATCTGATTTCCGTTTCCATCTAAATTCCTCTATGTCCGTAGTTGGATCGTCCGAANGACNTGATTGACTAACGAGAATTTAAGAACGCTCGCGCTCCATCCAAAAACAGGTTGGCGGCTCTCGCGCTTGCCATCACGTCCTCTGCCATCTTGCGACCAGCAGCGTGAACGGCGTCGCGAACCTTAGCTTCAAATTCTTTTACCCTTTGGTGGTTGGGCTGACCTGGCAGACCCATAGACTGNGCGATGTCCTGGGCGCCAGAAGTGAACAGNTCGATACCCTCAACAGATAAAATTTNGTCCAGATTATCCAAAACTTGAATGTCTTCAAGCTGGGCGATGACGAGAATATTATCGTTGGTGTGGGACATATAGTCTGGGCCAGATTCAAAATCGCCGAAATACGCTCCTCGGCCTGAGCCGAAACTTCGCTTGCCNTTNGGGGTATANCGGCAGGCATCAGCCAGCTTCTGTGCGCGTTCTCCGTCGGTGATGTGNGGGCCGGTGACTCCCATGATGCCCCGGTCAAGAAATCTAAGAATTGTGGGATGCTCTATATCTGGCACTCTTGCCATAGGAGTCAACCCAGCCATGTCGGCGACTCGGCAGAGGTCGTCCAGAATATCCGGCGTGAACGGGCCGTGTTCACTGTCAAAAGTCACGAAATCGAAGCCTACTCTGCCAGAAAGCTCAATCATAGTGGTGGACGGGAACGACAGATTGGCTCCATATGCCATCTCGCCGGCGTTCATCTTGGTGACGACGTTATTGACGCGCATGGGTTGCTCCTTGGTCGTTGCTTATTTTGGACGTGGCAATTGTAGGTGAAGTCGGCGTTATGCTCAACCGAATGGCTTGACACTAGCTGGCCGCCCGTGATAAAAATCACAAGGCTTCGTTACAACAAAATTGACCCGTTGCGCCCTTGACACTCTAGGCGCGCGATGTGATAATTCCAGCGGTTTGAAACGAGGCACTTGACTCACAACATAGGCAAGGTGAAAAGCAACCTAACTATGGAACAGATATTTCTCGATCCTGGGTTCATCAGTTCAGCCAGTTGGCAAGAACTCGGGAACCTTCAGCGAAGCCTCGGACTTGCAGTGTTGTTTATAGTGCTATTTGCTTCAAACATGCTGATCGGCCACAATATGATTCCGTCTTTTATTGAGTCCCGCCACATAGCGGCTTCCTGGGCACGGATCAGGCCAGTATTGTATGGCTTCGCGATTATCTCCTTTGCGCTGGCGGTGTTTTTCGTCCAACGCGCGACGGATTACGCCGGAGTTCTGAGAGATTTTTGGCCGGACTACTGGATTTAGACTGGCAGCCCAAAAACATCGCTAATTCGATATTCAGGATGATGGAAATTTGATACCAGGGGACTTCCAATACAAAAAACCGCCCGCCAAGCAGATGCTTATGATGGCGGCCATGGGCCTCGTAGGCCTCGGCGGGNTTATTGTCACTGTTCTTGTCCTGGTGTTCGTCATGACCGCTTGGTTCGGCCAGCCNGTGATATTCGGAAATGACGACGGGCCTGACCAGCCGATCGCATACCCGCANACGATTCATGCCGGGACNCAGCCNGGGCAGCTCGGTCTTGATTGCACTTTNTGCCACAGGAACGTCACTAAGGGAGCAGCGGCCACTATCCCAGCAGTGGGATTGTGCCTGACNTGCCACAAAACAGTTGGTGACGGCAACGATGAAATCGAAAAACTTCGCGCAATANNCGAGGCTGGCGACGCGATACCTTGGGTCAGGGTCCACAGGGTTCCTGACCATGTTCATTTCGTTCACGAAGCGCACATCTCGTTTTTCTCGGAAAGGGACGGAATATTACCGTCCGCTGTATGTTCAACCTGCCACGGAGATGTGGCAAGCATGACCAAGGTGTCCCAGGTCAAGCCACTCAAAATGAGCGACTGTGTTGACTGCCACCGAGATAATGGCGCGCCAACCGACTGCACTACCTGCCACTACTAAAGGCTCAATCAAAACTATGGCCCTCACACGAAGACAATTTCTGACTCTGACNGGCGGCGCCACTGCGGTGCCCATAATATTTTTGGCGTGCGGCGTCCCNGCNGAGGAATTGCTGGTAGAAGCGCCTTTGGAGATGCCTGAAGANCTNGTGTCTGGATTGGACAATTGGTACGCNACACTGTGCCGACAGTGNGGCACAAGTGAAGGCGTCGTGGTTCGAGTCATGGAGGGGCGAGCCAAAAAAGTCGAGGGCAATCTGGATTATCCNGTCAATNTTGGCAAGCACAANGCTCGTTGCGAAGGCGGCTTGCAAGACCTNTATCACCCAGACAGAATCAAAGGCCCTTTGCTTCGATCGGGAGAACGNGGAACGGGTCAGTACGAAGAGGTTAGCTGGACTGACGCCCTGGGCAGGTTGAATCTNCAACTGAGCCAACTCCAGTCCAGTCGGAACCAGAAATCGATGGTGTTGGTCACCAACCCGATCAGAGGCCATCTTGGCATGATCGCCGAGACGTTCGCCTCCAAATTCGGCGGACGGTACATGCCTTATGAACCCGTCGAACGGACCAANCTTAAAGCTGCCATCAAGCAAGTGTTCGGACAAGACCGAATACCTGACTTCGAAATAGAAAACGCAAATTACGTGCTCTCGTTCGGCGCGGATTTCCTGAACACATGGGTGTCTCCGACACGTTACGCTCGNGGATACGGCGAGTTCCGACAAGGCGACCGCGAACGTGGCACACTGGTCCATGTAGATTCTCGATTCTCGATGACCGGAGCCAACGCAGATTCGTGGATTCACGTTAAGCCTGGAATGGAAGGCATCCTTGCTCTGAGCATCGCACACGTCATTATCAAAGATGGGCTGGCCGATCCAGCGGCTGCNCANGCCCTGACTGGCGGTTCCAGCCTCGAAGAATTCGCTCCGGAGTCTGTCGCCGCGAAGANAGGCGTTTCCGCGGAGACAATCGAACAAGTCGCCCACGATTTCGCCGGCCACAAGCCTGCAATTGCGCTGGGTGGAGGCTCAGCAGGAGCGCATACAAACGGGCTATTCAACCTGACGGCGATATACTCCCTGAATTATCTTGTAGGGAGCGTGGGGCAACCCGGTGGCGTGGTGTTCAACCCCGCCCCGCCGCTCAGTGAGATCGCCAACGCGCCTTCTNCNAGCAGCTATCANGACTGGGNGGACTTGGTCAACGACATGCGGTCCGGAGACGTAGGCCTTATGATGGTGCGAGGGGCTGATCCTATGCANGGCCTCCCTGGCACGCTCGGATTCAGAGACGCTTCATANGACGTCCCGGTTATTGTCAGCTTCTCGAATATAATGGACGACACCACGGCAATGGCCGACATCGTGCTGCCAGAGCACAATTCTTTCGAGGACTGGGGCACNGACACACCGGACGCTGGACCCGGTTACGAGATCGTCGGCTTCCAGCAGCCAGTGGTCAGNCCATTCTTTGAAGGTCGNGGGGAACATCTGGGAACGAGGGGCTTTGCTGANATTCTCCTGGCTGCGGCTCAAGGTTTAAGTCTCGANCTGGGTTTGGCGGGCGAAACTCACAAAGACATTTTGCAGGGCAGCGCCGAAAAATTGTTTGCTCTGAANCGAGGCTCGGTCAGAGCAGNGGACTTCAAATCGTTCTGGAATGGCATNTTGCAGCGCGGCGGATGGTGGGACGTAAACGCCAAGGCCAGCGGTGGCGTTCCCGCGCCACAGCGGCTTCCCAAGGCTGAAGAGCCTAGATTCGATCCCGCAACTCCTGGAAGATTTAATTTCCACCTATCGCCATTTTCCTCGACAGGAATCGGAGAAGGTCAGGGAGCTCATATTCCGTGGTTGCAGGCGACTCCTGACCCGATAACCAGCGCAACATGGCTGACATGGGTGGAGATCAATATCCANATCGCCGAAGATTTACACTTGAGGGAAGGCGATGTTGTTCGCGTGACATCTCCGCGAGGCTCAATAGAGGCCCTCGCGTACCCTCACCCCGGTATCCCGCCGGATGTTGTCGCGATACCGATGGGACAGGGTCATGTCGCAGGCGGTCGCTATGCGGAGGGACGGGGGGCAAACGTGTTCTCCATATTATCTGACCTGACGGATGAAAGCACCGGAGCGTTGGCATGGTCGGCAACCCGGGTCGGCATCGAAAAACTGGACAAATGGGTCCGGCTGCCCAAGTTCGAAAACTCGGTTCCAGACCCGCCCGAAGACGAAGAAGGTCTGGTCATAGAAGTGACCAGCGACGACAGCTAATAACAAACGGACGCCTTTCAAGAATTAAGGCGTCTTCGAGGGGGGAACGCCCCCGAATTAGGAGCGGAACAAAATGGCAGAAAGCTGGGGAATGGTAATTGACCTGGACAAATGCACAGGCTGTCAGGCTTGCGTGGTTGCATGTCAATCCGAAAACAATATCCCCATCAACGACGAAGGCCTGTTCAATCAGCGTCGCGCAATTGAGTGGATTCGAATTGAGCGTTACTGGGAAGGTGAATTTCCAGACGTCAAAGCGCGATTCATCCCGATTCTGTGCCAACACTGCGCGGACGCGCCTTGCGAGCCCGTCTGCCCGGTGTTCGCGACCTATCACAATAACGAAGGTCTTAATGTTCAGGTGTATAACCGTTGCATCGGCACAAGATTTTGCGCGAATGGTTGCCCATATCACGTCAGATTTTTCAACTTCTGGGAGCCTGAGTGGCCTGATAGTCTTAAGAACCAACTCAACCCCGACGTGACGGTTCGCAGTCGCGGAATTATGGAAAAATGCACTTTCTGCGTACAGCGTATCCGGCGGACCGGCCGCGAGGCTGCCCAGAATGGCATCGATAAATCCGACGCCGAGTTGGAGCGAGGGCTGAATCCAGCCTGCGTCAACGCCTGTCCAACCCAGACTCTGGAATTTGGCGATATGGTTGACGTCCTGACTGCCGTGAAGGAGGGGACCAAGTTGCCGGACGAACCTAAGAGCAAAGCCGGCGCCAAGGTCAAAAAGGAACTGGAGGAAGACGGCGGCCGAGGTTACAGGCTGAGGGAACAGCTCGGAACTAACCCTTCGGTAGTATATTTGCGTAAAGTTGACGAACACCGCAAGGAAGTAGTCACACATGGCTAGTGGACACGCCGAGCATCCGGGAAACCCCGGGCTGGTAACCGCTGAAGATGTCACGAAAGACCTGCTAGGGAAACACGCAGGCACGTCGAACAACTTCTGGCGCGTCGCATCCGTGTTCGGAATCCTGTTGATTCTGGGCATTATTGGATTCGTGATGCGGCTCTCCGATGGTGTCAGTGACACGGCGGTCTGGGGTTATTATGCGGCAATGTTCGCTTTTATACTGACAACTGCTCAATCTGCACCAATGGTGGCAATCGCGCCCCGGATAGCCAAGGCTCATTGGCGCAGGCCCATATCTCGGGTCGCTGAACTCTGGACCGCGGTTGGCCTGTTCAACCTGCTTTTGTTCATCCCAATGCTCTGGATTCTGCCACCATTGAGCGATGGGCGGCGGTCGCTGTGGTTTTATTTCGACGGCGGCGACGTTCCCTCATACTCACCGCACATATGGAGCACCCTGGCTATCTTGGGGCTAGTGGTAATTGGGGTCGCCCTGCTCTGGATGTCCGCTTTGCCGGACTTTGCGATGATTCGAGATCACGCTCAAGACGGATGGAAGAAACGCTGGGCCACTCGATTGGCGCGAGGCTGGATTGGCAGTTCCGCTCAATGGAACATGCAAAAACACCGTCTGGGCATACTTGGCGCTTTCTATTTCATGATGTTGATTTTCGTCCATTTCCTCATCAGCGTGGACTTCTTGATCACGTTGGTGCCAGGCTGGATCGACGCTCTTTTTCCAATAACCCACGCGGCCAATGGACTTCAGGCAGGCGTCGCAACCGTGATGCTCACAATCTGGGCGCTTTATAAGTTTGGCGGTTA
>PAIW01000054.1 GCA_002710885.1 Chloroflexota bacterium
TACGGCCCAGAACTAGAAGGAGCTGCTGGCCCTGCGTCGGCGGAAGCAGTCATCGCAGTAAACCGGGCGATCTCCGCGAGGTCGGAAGGGCACCTCAGTGTCCTTGCCACACTCGGCGCAAACTGTGGGGTGCATCTCGCGAGGGGCGTAGTTTGAGAATCCTCCGCCTCCGCCTCCGCCTCCGCCCTGTCGCTGGGAGCGGCGAGAAGCTCGGCAACTTGGGCAACGTCGAGGCTCGTTTGTGAAGCCTCGCTCCTCGTGATAACGCTGGTCGTCAGCGCTAAAGGTGAAATCCGTGTTGCATTCCACGCACGTTAGGGTTCGATCTTGAAAAACCAATGGTGACCTCCTGGGGTCCGCTAATTTATATAGTTGCCGGCCGGTCACCAAGGGTCCATGAGTAGTCAGTTTTTCCTGGGCGTCTGGGTACAACTTCTATTAAACATTACCATAGGGAAACTTGACACGCAATGCGTATTTTTATTCTTGTATTTCTTGACACCTCTTAGAAGTGTCCATAAACTCGCTTTTGCCGCATATCTTTAGCGGACAAATAACGCGAGGCAATTACATGCAACAGTCGTCTGAAAACCGCCCGAACATTGTGTTGATTCTTGCTGATGATATGGGATTTTCAGATATCGGAAGCTACGGCTCCGAGATACGCACCCCCAATGTGGACAGCCTTGCTGAGGGCGGCCTGCAGTTCACTCAAATGTACAATTCTGCCCGATGCTGTCCCTCTCGCGCCGCTCTGCTCACCGGAGTCAACCCTCAGCAAGCGGGCGTGGGTCACATGGTTGCTGACCTCGGATGGCCTGCTTATCAAGGCTACCTGAACGAAAGCAGCGTAACCATCGCCGAAGGGCTGAAGGCCAACGGCTACGCCACAATGATGTCAGGAAAATGGCACGTTGGCGGAACCTACAACCTGTTGGACCCGGCAAGCTGGACGCCGGGCGATGCCAGTCACCCGATACCAACGCAGAGGGGATTTGACCGTTTCTTCGGCATCATCACCGGCGCCGGGAGCTTCTACCATCCTCTGACCCTTATGCGCGATGACCAGTTAATACCCATTGACACTGATGGCTTCTATTTCACCGACGCTATCAGTGACAATGCTGTTGATATGATAGAAGACGCCGCGCAGGGTGATAATCCCTTCTTTATTCACATCGCGTACACGTCTCCTCATTGGCCGCTCCACGCATTGGAGGAGGATATAGCCCGATATCAGGGCGTTTACAAGGACGGGTGGGATTCGCTGCGAACGGGACGCCATGAGGAGATGAAAGGCCGAGGGATTGTCGATTCCAAGTGGGAGATTTCGCCCCGGGACGAATCAGCCCCAGCTTGGAGCGACGCCCGCGAGAAGGACTGGGAGGCTCTGCGTATGGCAGCGTACGCCGCCCAAATCGACATCATGGATCAGGGCATCGGCAGAGTTCTGTCCAAGCTGAAGGAGCTTGGCATAGCTGACAACACGTTGGTTATGTTCCTATCAGACAACGGAGGGTGCGCCGAGTTCCTGGCCGAAGATTCCGACCGACCGACACCCGCTCAATACGGCACGCCGACTCCTGATGGCCGTCCGATTCGTATGGGGAACAGTTCCAGCATTCGGCCCGGTCCCGCCGACACATTCATGAGTTACGATCTGCCCTGGGCCAACGCCAGCAACACCCCTTTCCGACGTTTCAAGCGCTGGACTCACGAGGGCGGCATCTCAACGCCTTTCATCATGTCGTGGCCTGCCAGAATTCAAGAATCGGGCGTGGTGCACGAACCTATCCACATCATCGACATCGCTGCCACCTGCATGGACGCGGCATCGGCTACTTATCCAACCCAGATGAATGACCATGACACGATGCCCCTGGAAGGCGAGAGCGTTCTGTCGGTTCTGGCGAATCCCACCTGGAGCAGGGAGAAACCCATATTCTGGGAGCACGAAGGTAGTCGGGCCGTCAGAATCGGCGAGTGGAAACTGGTGGCTCCGGTAGGCGGGGAGTGGGAACTTTACAATATCGACGACGACCGCACTGAGATTCATAACCTGGCGAACTCGAACAAACCTAAGGCTCAGGAGCTTGCCAAGCTGTATGATGAGTGGGCGGAGCGTTGCGGCGTCTTGCCGTGGCGTATTCTGTACCCGGCTTGGAACCCACGAATGCGGACTCCCAGCGGACATAGGGTGTAATAGACCGCGTCAAAGAAAGGGCGGAGGCAGTAAATTGTCAATAGCGCTGATGAACAAGATGCAAAAACGCATCGCTGTGATTGAGATTTTTGGGGCCATCGGCGGGGCGGTGAAGTCCCCTGAGATGGACCGACTGTTGAACACGGCGCGGGACGACCATCGGATCAAGGCGGTGGTGTTGGATGTGGACTCCCCGGGCGGCGGATCGTCGGCCTCGGACTACATCTACCGCAGCGTCAAACGTCTGGCCGAGCGCAAACCTGTGATCGCGGCAATTCGAGGCACCGGAGCGTCAGGGTCGTATATGATCGCCTGCGGCGCTCAGCGTATCGTCGCCTCGCCAGGCGCGATAATTGGCTCCATCGGCGTGATTTCGGTGCGTCCGGTTCTCGAGGACCTGATGGAACGGGCCGGAATCAAGGTGAACGTTAACAAGACTGGAGCGTACAAGGACATGGGCGCTCTCTGGCGTGAGGCGACGCCCGAAGAGCAGGAGAAGATGCAGTCCCTAATCGACGACATCTTCGGCGACTTCGTGACGATCGTCTCAGAGGCCCGCGGCCTGGAAGAGAGCGCCGTACGAGACCTGGCCACTGGCGAGGTTTACCTAGCTGAACGCGCCCGTGAGCTTGGACTTGTGGACGAACTGGGAGACCTGCACCGAGCCATAGACATCGCGGCAGAGCTTTCGGGCGCCCCACCTGTTCCTGTGTACCTGAGGCCGAAGCGGACTTTGCGTCAGATGCTGTTTGGTTCGGCTGCCGAATCGTTGGTTCAGGCAGTCGCCGATCAAGTGGAGCAACGAATTTTCCAGAGTCGATTTCGGTTGTAAACTCAGCCTTCAGCAGTCAGCTTCTAGACCAACGCCATTCTGAGCCCACAGACGAAGAATCTGGTCGCGAGTATACAACGATTGTCATGGCAGCAACCGGATTCTTCGGTTTGGTTCAGCATGCCGCAATTTTTGATTTGGATAGAAAAAAATAATGCATTATCGGACGTTGGGAAAAACGGAACTCAACGTATCGCTTTTGAGCCTGGGCACAGGCGGCCCCAGCATGTTCGGACAAAACAAGGGACTGGAGCAGAATAATCAAACGGCCTTGGTGCGCCGATGCCTTGATATGGGCATCAATCTGATCGACACTCACGAGCGATACAAGGACAGCGAGAAGATTCTCGGAAGGGCGCTGAAGGGTGTGCCACGGGACTCTTATAATCTCGTCACGAAATGGGCTTACGCTCCCGGCGTTGATGATTTCAACCCGGACCCCGAAGCACTGGCCCGTTCGGTTGAACGCAGTCTGCAGAGGCTGAGAACAGATCACGTAGAGGTCTTGCTGTTTCACGGCTTGATGCCCGAGCATCATGATCTTGTCGTGGATCGGTACGTCCCTGTCCTCCAGCGTCTGAAGGACGAAGGCAAGGTGAAATTTGGAGGTTTCAGCCTTCGATACGTCGTTGACCCGGCTCATGAAGGCGCGCTAACGGCGTTGGGGCGCACGCCGGACCTCTGGGACGTGATAATGTTGAAGTTCGGAATACTGAATCAGTACGCTTCAAAGAAGGTTCTGCCCCTGGCGATGGAGCACAACGTCGGCATATTGAACATGGCAGCGGTGCGCTTCAAACTTCCGAACCCGAAGCTGTTGGCAGAGACCATCGCCGATTGGAAAGCTCGCGGCCTCGTCCCTTCGGACGCCCTTCCTGATGCCGACCCTCTGGGATGGCTGGCAACCGGCGATGTGGACTCGGTTATCAGCGCGGCCTATAAATTCGCCGCGGAACACCCAGCTATCGGGTCAGTGATCTCCGGCACGTCCAACATAGACCACATGGAGCGCAACGTCGCGGCATTGGAGCGTCCGTACCTACCCGTTGAATCCCGACTCAAGTTGGAGAACCTATTCGGTCACATCGCCGAGTACGCCTGAACTATCGCGAACGTTCGTAGCCCCTTCGCTGTGCGTGCGCTTGCCAGAGGCCGGCAGCCGCCAACAATACCGCAATCAAAATTAAACTCCATGATCCCGCGTCAGGCACCGGTATGGGCGTTGGAGTCGGTAGACGGTGGGGGCATCGGCGTTGGCGTAGGAGTCCGTGTGGGAGTTGGTGTAGGTGGCGGAGTATGGGTCGAGTCCGGCACCGAATAGGTGATGCTCAACGCGGGGCGGTTGGATGAGACTGAATTTCCCCCGGAGTCGAACTTTTTCACCGTTTGTTGAGACGACTCGTTGCCTTTCAATAACCATCCGAAATTCGTTGCGGATGCATCCACCCAGGCCTGCATGTCGGTGACCATCGGCGCAGATGACCACGACGTCGAGCTGAAAAACCGGTGGACCCATGTCGCGTCGTTTGAGGCTGAGGACGCGCCGTTTCCTCCAAATGACGCCGAACTTCCTTCACCCCAATCTGCCGTGAGCTTGTGGACGCTGATGGTCTGACCGCCCGAGCGGCTCCTCGACATGTTCAGACTGAGTGACACGCGTTCGACTGTCGCACCTGATGGCACACTCGAGATATCAAAAGCCAAAACGACTCTTCGTATTGACCCTGAGGATCGATTGATTCTCCCCACATAAATATTCTGTCCCGCGCCATTGCTTAACGAGCCGGAGCCGTTTTCAATCAACGTATTGTCTTTGCTGGGATTGAGGGTGATGGTTGTGCTTGCTCGCGTTTGGGCGAACACGCCGGTTGTTGGCACGGCGAAAATCGCCACAGCCATTAAGGCTGAAAGCGGCGCCCTTCTAAATTTTGGCGCGTAAATGGGGATCATATCGGTCTATACGGACTCCTCCAGGGCCTTCGCTTCCTCCCACAGCGCTTCTTTCTGGTCCAAGGGCAGGTCCTCGAACCTCAGGCCGCGCTCTCGGCTCAGGCGTTCCATAGTGGTGAAGCGCTTGTAGAATCGGGTGTTGGTTCCTCGCAGGGCGTTTTCGGATTCTGCGCCCATCCAGCGGGCCGCGTTGGCCATCGAGAACAGAAGGTCGCCCATCTCGCGCTCCTTTGCCTCTGGGGACTCGGCTTCGCCCAACTCTCGCACCTCTTCTGCGATCTTGTCGACGACGCCCTGGAAGTCGTCCCAATCGAAACCCATCCGCGCCGCTCGGCCCTGCACCGCCTGAGCGTAGGACAGCGCAGGCATCGCTTTGGGCACTCCATCGAGGATTGATCGGTCCGAGCCTTCCAGTTCCTTGCGCTTTATGGCGTCCCACTTCGGCACTGCCTCGGAGGGGTCGTCCATCTGCGCGTCGCCGAAAACGTGAGGATGCCGTCGCACCAGCTTGCCCAGCAAGTTGGCGAAAACGTCCTCATGGGTGAAGCGTTTCGCCTTCGCCGCTATCTGAATCTGGAACGCCAGGTGGAAGAACACGTCGCCAAGCTCCTCGATCATCTTGTCTGTGTCATCCTCGTCTATGGCCTCGACGAACTCGTAGCACTCCTCAAGGAACAGGTGCTTGAGAGTGGCGGGAGTCTGCTCCTTGTCCCAGGGACATCCATCTGGGCCTATCAGTCGTTNTACCAGTTGANGGACACCACTGTAAGTCTCTGCGAAAATATCNTGTTTGTTCATNTTTTGTCCTGACACCTGAAATCCTGATACTTGATACCTTGCCTCGCGCCAATTTGACAGGCACACAGGCCGACCCTAAGATGCTACCGCATGTTCACAGATAATAAAATCACCCAAATTGGCAAGGTTCTGGCCGCTGCACTCTTCGTGCTGTTCGTGCCGCTGTTTCTCATTGCAGTTAACGTTCGATGGGTCATAAACGCTCCGGCGCTGTACAGTTACGCGTTCGATAATTACGAGCGCCAGATCAGGCGCTATCTAGAGGTCGACCGGGACGAATACATATCTGGCGGAAGGCAGATTCGGGACTATTTCAACAACGGCGAAGAGTTCCTGAGCATGGACATCACCATTCGAGGCACCCGGTACCCGAACATATTCAATGAAACCGAGGTCATTCATATGTTCGATGTGAAACGACTCGTGCGTGGGGTGTATCGGCTCTCCGAGATTNCCGGGGCGTATTTGCTGGGGTTCGTGATTGTGGGNTTCTATATCTGGAGGGGAGAGTTTCTAGCACGGCTAGGCAGGGCCGTTTTGCTGAGCGGGGCGGCCACGCTGGGTCTGGGCCTGCTGGTAGGGATAGGCTCTCTGGCGGGAGGATTCGACCGCATGTTCCTCCTGTTCCACGAGATCAGCTTCACTAATGACTTCTGGCAGTTGAACCCCAGTCGAGATGCCCTGATAGCCATGTTTCCTCAAGGGTTTTTCTTCGACGCCACAATTCTGATTGTCGGGTCGATTGTTGTGCAGGCGGCATTGCTTGTGGCCGTGCCGATCACTCTGAATCAATGGTATCGACCTAAACAATTAACAAGGGCAGAAAGACGGACCGCGCAAGCGTCTCTGAAGACGTAAAGTCGATCAAGAGCAAACACTGTCATGTTGAGCGGAGTCGCAGCACCTGGTCGCTGGCATTACAACCCTTGTTCTAATAACGACGAGATTCTTCACGTTCNTTCAGAATGACAAAGCTCCTGAAAACCTGATCCCTGACGCGCCGAGGAACACCATGCACTACCAACTAGAACGCACCCACGGATGCCGGATCTCTGACGCCTGGGCGTATAGAGGACTCAAGACGGCGATTATCGAGAATAAGATTCTGCGGGTCGTTGTGTTGATAGACAAGGGCGCGGACATTTACCAGTTAGTCCACAAGCCNACGGATACTGACTTCTTGTGGCGTTCGCCGTGGGGCGTTCGGGACCCGTCGAAGTTCATCCCCACTACAGGGTCACCGACCAATGTGTGGCTGGACGTTTATGAAGGCGGGTGGCAGACTGTTCTGCCCGGAGGCGGATTTCCGTCCGTTTACGGCGGCGCGGACATGGGCCTGCATGCCGAAGTCAACACGATGCCNTGGGATCACGCCATTCTGGAGGACACGCCCGAACGGGTGAGCATCAAATTTTGGGTGCGGACGTACAGGACGCCCTTCTTCTTCGAGAAAACNCTGTCCCTGTCNTCAGGCTCTGGCGTTCTGGAAATCGACCAGAAGCTGACCAACGAGGGCGAGGAGCCTGTCCACTGCGTATGGGGCGAGCACATCGCTCTGGGCGCGCCGTTCCTGAGTGACGACTGCGTTATCGACCTCCCTGGCGGCAAGGTGATGAACCACCACGAGGATTTCCACCCCAACAACAAGCTCAAGGCCGGATTCGAGGGCCAATGGCCGATGGTGGAGGCGAAGGACGGCTCTTCTGTGGACCTGAGCAAAGTCCCAAACAAGGACTACCGCTCCTANGACCAGTCGTACATCACCGACATGCCCGNAGGCTGGTACGCCATCACCAACCAGAAACTGGGAGTCGGGTTTGGCGTCACATTCCCAACGGATGTGTATAAATTCCTGTGGTACTGGCAATCGTTGGGCGGAGGGTACGGACATCCCTGGTATGGTCGGACNTACAACATCGGGCTTGAGCCGTTCACCAGCTATACTAACGAGGGCCTTCAGGCGGCCATCGACAATGGCACCGCGTTGCNCCTTCAGCCGGGCGAGGAGGTGACGGCGNNGGTNCGTGCGGTCGCCTTCGAGTCCAGCGCGGGCGTGGAATCCATGACTCCGGGGGGCGTTGTGACCACGAAGGACGGCTGACTATCGGCGTCCATTNTGGGGAGCCAAACCCTTCAACCACTCCTCGGTGGCTCTGGGAGTGCGGAACCGAAGCTTCTGGACGTGGGCGTAATCTGGATGTTCGAACAACCGGGTGAAATCCCGACGGNGTCTCCAGTGATTCTTTAGCGAGTAGGCAATCACGGATTCGTNGGAGAATATCTTGAAGTTATCGAGGATGTTTTCCTTGTTGCCGTTCCACAACACTTCGCGCTTGATGTTCCTGCGCAGCGTCCTGGCGATGAGCCGACGCATAATAACGCCAACGGAGTAATCAAGGTATATCAACGTCGTTGCTTTGGGCCAAAGAACATCTCTGGCGATAGAGTAGTTGCCATCCACCACCCAAATGTCTTCTTGCGTAGCGTCGCCTACCTTTTCCCGGAAAATGTCGTCGGGCGTTTCAGTCCAGTTTGGGCCGTGGCGGATGGCGTCCAACTCGATGTGAGNAGAGCCCAGCGCCTGGGATATCCCTCGGGCTAAAGTCGTCTTGCCAGAGCCGGACGAGCCGACTATGATCACCCGTCTGAGGTCTCCAGGNATGTGGGTTGCGTTTGTTGGAGTGTTGTTGGACATGGAGGGTGNATTTTACACAAAATTAATTCAGGATGTCNTGTTGCCGATTGCCNTATATCGACAATAAATNAACAGGGCNCTGAAATCCAGCGCNCTGTTNNTTTAACTCGGCGTGACACCGAGCCTACATATCGATCTTCTTGTCGCCTGACAGGTATGCTTCTGGCTCCTTCTGAAAGGCCCGATTGCAGCCTGGGCCGCAGAAGTAGTAGGTCTCGCTATTGTGCTCGTGCGTTCCGCCGTTGGGCTTTCGCATGTCGACATCCATGTCGCAGACTGGGTCCTTTGCTGTGCTTGATCCGCTCTTTCCGAATAATGGCAGTCTCATTGTTTCCTCCAGATGTGTTGTTCTTAGTGCCTGATTCAGTTGGTTATTTGATTAATTCGTCTTGGGCTTGAATCGTTTTAGTCTCAGTGAGTTCGACACAACGGTGACCGAGCTTACGGCCATCGCCGCTGCCGCCAGGATTGGATTCAGAAAACCCGAATCGCCAAACACCGGCTCGAGGGCCGATGGCACTCCACCGTCTCCCCAGATCAGGTATAGCAATCCTGCGGCCACGGGTATCAGAGCGATGTTGTAGGCGAAGGCCCAGAATAGGTTCTGCTTGATGACTCGCATGGTGGTTCGGCTCAGGGCAATGGCAGTGGAGACTCCCCGAAGATCGCCGCTCACCAGGGTTACGTCTGCCGCCTCGATGGCGACGTCGGTCCCTGTGCCGATGGCGATTCCGATATCGGCCTGGGCCAGCGCAGGGGCGTCGTTGATGCCGTCGCCGACCATCGCCACTGTTTTGCCTTCGTTCTGAATCATGATGACCTGATCGGCCTTGTCAGCAGGCATGACCTCGGCGACCACCCTGTCGATGCCGATTTCTTTTGCGATGGCCTCGGCTGTGCGACGGTTATCGCCTGTGAGCATAACGACCTCGGTTCCCTGAGACCGGAGGCCGAGCACTGCGTCCACCGCTTCGGGTTTGATGGTGTCGGCTACCGCGATGATGCCTTGGACCTCGCCGTCTATGGCGATGAACATAGGCGTCTTGCCTTGAGTCGAAAGCTCAGAGGCGCGAACCTCCATGCCGTTGAGGTGGAAATTCTCTTTAGTCATAAGCGCTAGGTTGCCGAGGGTCAGACTGGAGCCGTTGACCTGCGCTTTGATGCCTGCGCCGGGCAGAGCGGTGAACTCGGTGACGGATTCCAGGTTCAGATTTCGTTCCTGGGCGGCGGACACGATGGCCGATGCCAACGAGTGTTCCGAACCCTGCTCGGCAGACGCCGCTAGTCTCAGAAGCTCGTCGTCTCCGAAATCTGGGGCTATGATGTCCGTCACCGTGGGCGTTCCTCTTGTGAGGGTTCCTGTCTTGTCCAGAACCACGACCTCGACTTTGTGGGCGCGTTCCAGAGCTTCGGCGCTTCGTATCAGGATGCCGAATTCGGCCCCCTTGCCTGTGCCGACCATGATGGCTGTCGGAGTCGCGAGGCCCATAGCGCACGGGCAGGCGATTATCAGCACCGCAACGGCGGTGAGAATCGCGGTCACATAGCTGGGTTCAGGGCCAAAGATCAGCCATCCCAGGAAGACCAGCGTTGCTGTGCCGATGACCGCAGGAACGAAGTATGCCGAGATCAGGTCGGCCATACGCTGGATGGGTGCCTTGGAACCCTGGGCCTCCTCCACGAGCCGGATGATGTTGGACAGCATTGTGTCGCGTCCGACCTTCGTTGCGCGGAAGGTGAAGCCACCATTGCCGTTGATCGTGGCGCCGTAAACTTCGCCCCCAGGTTCTTTGTCCACGGGAGCGCTCTCGCCGGTGAGCATAGACTCGTCCACAGAAGAGACGCCTTCCGCAACAACGCCGTCCACTGGGATGCGCTCTCCGGGTCGGACAAGAATCATCTCGCCGACTGTCAGGTCTTCGATGGATATGTCAACGTGTTCGCCGTCACGAACCACCCGCGCCGTCTTGGGCTGTAGTCCCATCAGAGCCTTGATAGCGTTAGACGCTCGGCTCTTAGCCCTCGCCTCCAGGAATTTCCCGAGAAGCACGAGGCCGATTATGGCTGTAGAGGTGTCAAAATAGGTGTCGCTGGCCCGTCCGTCGAAGAACGAAACGTCACCAATTAGCGTGACCACCACGCTGTAAAGGAATGCAACGGATGTGCCCACGGCTATCAGCGTGTTCATGTTGGACGTGTAGTGTTTGGCCGCTCCCCACGCGCTGGTGTAGAACTGTTTGCCCGCCCAGACCTGGACGGGCAGTGCCAAGGCCAATAGCAGGTAGTTCATGTCGAAGGGCACCCAGGTCATCAGTCTCGGAGCCGCCATGAAAGTCATGATCGCTGAGGCAATGACCAGGCCGAAGATGAATTTGTTGCGCAGGACCTTAACATCTTTGGGCGTTGAGGCTTCGTCATCGTCACTAATGACCGCCAGCACGCTGAATCCGGCGTCTTGAATGGCGTGCCGGAAGTCGGATATTCCGGTGATACCAGGGATGTACTCGATGGTGGCCTGCTCGTTTGATAGATCGACTTCGATGGATGTGACGCCTTCGAAGCTATGAATTGCGGTCTTAATCTGCTTTGCACTTTCGGCGGACGCGACCTCACCCAGACCCAGAGTGACCGCCTGGGTAGTGATGCCATATCCTGCATCCTCCAGAGCGTAAGTCAGGTCTCCTAAATCGACTGCATGCTCCAATGTCACGGTGGCCTTCTCGGTGGCGAGATTGACGTTGGCCGTCTCCACGCCCTCAACGTCCTCCAGAGCATGCGAGACATGAATTATGCAGGCGGCGCAGTACATACCCTTAATGGGCAGTGTCATCTTTTCAGTGGGTGTCTGTGTAGTCATGATTTACCTTTTGTCCGCCAGGGAGAAAAGCTCCATAAGCTCATTCAGGACCTGATCTTCTCTTCCGTCCTTCACTCCGTCGATTACGCAGGAGTGCAGGTGGCCTTCCAGGAGCTTCGATTCCAATTTCTGAATGGCGCGTCGGACTGCGAACGTCTGTTTGAGGATATCGACGCAATACTTTTCTTCTTCGACCATCTTTCGGATGCCGTTGAGGTGTCCGTCGATGTAATTGAGCCGCTTCAGCGCATCCTTCTTTGCGTCGGGAAGCTGGTGATGGTCGTGAGTTGTCTCGGTTGTGGCCATGATTTGCACTTTCTGCTATTTTGAACCCATACCCCCTGGGGAGGGGTTANGNNNTCAGNATAANCCCGAATCAAGGTCCGGTCAATCTGAAATGCGCGAACATTCGCTGAGGAGACATTGACTGCGTTCAGGGACGACAATATAGTTCACGGTACCAGTTGCCGGACAACGGCAGGAGGAGTAAATGAACAGACAAATCGACGCGGTAATATTCGATCTCGATGGGACGCTGGTTGATAGCCAGCCTGCGGTGTTGAGGGCGACTCAGGAAGCGTTGGCCCGGTTCGACATCAGCGTGTCAGATCAGGAGGTGCGGGAGAGGTTTGGTGGAGGATCAAGAAACATAATGTCGTACTTCTTGGTCAGAGAACTTGGTGAAGGGAAGGCGAACCAACATATTGACGAGGCTGTCGAGGCNAAGAATTCGTTGCAAACAGAGTATTCGAGCGATGTGGCGCTTTTGCCAGGGGTTGATAAACTCCTTGCTCAACTGAAACAGGACGGGTTTCAGCTTGGGATAGCCACGATGGGGGCCGGGGCCACGGCCAGGCGGGTTCTGTCGCGCAAACGAATTGACGNATATTTNGCCAGAGTCTTGACTGTGGACGATGTCACGAAACCCAAACCAGACCCGGAGATATTGGAGAGGGCCACCGAACTACTTGGCGTCGAGATCAGCCGATCCATGTATGTTGGCGATTCCGGCCACGACCTCGGAGCGGCCGCGGCGATTGATATGCCATTCGTTCTGGCAGACACCGGACTTTTTGTGGATGGAACCCGTCGAATCGACCTCAGAGAACAAGCACAGANTNTAGGTTATCCAGTGGTTGAAATAGACGATCTTGAGTCCATAACCGCAATTGCAAAAAACTACTCGCCAAGTTGAAATATTTTCTAATTGGGAGGATATGAAAATGGACTACGGTATTCTCATCCCATGTTACATAGACGCCTGGCACGAGGTGAAAGCTGCTGAAGAAGCCGGGTTTACTCACGCCTGGTTCGCTGACTCTCAGTTGATCTACTCTGATGTCTGGGCGACGATGGCGCTGGCGGCTCAGAACACATCAACTATCAAGCTGGGAACTCTTGTCGGCATTCCGAGCAACAGATTGGCACCTGTCACGGCAGCGGCGGCTGCGACAATCAACAAAATTGCTCCCGGTCGCGTGATTGTCGGACTCGGCACCGGCTACACGGGACGCAACACAATGGGGCTTCCCGCCCTGACAATGAATCAGTTCGCAGAGTACGCAGCGCAGGTCAAAGGGTTGCTGGCGGGAGAGGATGTTCTGTTCCGTGAAGGGCAGCGCGAACGATGGATACGCCTGATTCACTCGAAGTCCAACTCGGGCCGGGATGAGTTTTTCAATATCGAAGACCCNATACCTGTNATGCTCGCCGCCAACGGCCCNCGGGGCCAAAAAATNGTCGGNGAGATTTCCGATGGCTGGATAACAACCTCNAGAAGCGCGACNGGCGTTCCTCAAGGGNTGCCAANGATCAATGANAGCGCCACGGCGGCTGGANACAGNTTCGACCATNCNGGCGGGTACGGAACGAAGCCCTATGTNACGGTGCTGACTCCGGCGTGTGTTCTTCGCGACGGGGAGACTTTNGAGAGCGAGCGTGTGATCAGAAACGTGGGGCCAGCGCTGATTCCGGGCGTCCATGCGATGTGGGAAGGCGCGTATGGGCCGGGGTCGAATCTGGGCATGGCCAATCCCGATTTGGCNGGGATGTACGATCAGTACATTCGGGAGTATGGCGACAGAAAGTCTCCGCCAACACCCGACGACCGGCGATACCTGGATGTCCACGAAGGCCATTACGTATATCTGAAAGAGGGCGAGGAGCAGTTCGTGTCTTCGGAAGTGATGGTTTCCACGCTGACTGGCACAGGGGAACAGATCAATAAGAAGCTGGACGAACTGGAGGCTGTTGGCGTCAACAATGTGGCGATGGCGGCAGTCACCCGACAGGCGGCGTCAGAGTTAATTGCTGACTTCAGCGAGCAGGTGATTCAGAAACGCTGATGAATCGGCTGTCGACATCGCAGACAGCGTNCAGCGACAACATCAAATCTTCACCAACGNTCAGTCCAATTGGCGCTGATTGCCAAGAATCATGTGAGTATTTGGGCGATTGACAGCACGAATAACGGGATATACGAGTGGGCCGTCCCAGAATGTAGCGTTTTCGCAAGCAATTAAACCCATCTAGTTATTTCCGTATTGAAGTCAGCCCGGTGGACATCGTCCATAGGCTGCAACCCAGAAGCGGAGAAGATCGTGACGTCACCCCTAACGNCTGNTTANAAATGCGCCGATGGAACCGAATTTCCCGTGGAATGGAACGAACCGGAACAACGNNACTATCAGTGGTCCTGGGACACCAACCATTGGCCCACGCCTTTGAAGCCGTTCGACGTCGCCGCTTGGTTGTTATCGGAGGTTAGCNCCAGATCAAATTCCGATAGTGGGACAAAGTTTTTGGCAGNGTTCGAAGAATNTCTGAAATATTNTGGCCTGNGAACGTCGCGGTGGGAATGCGCCCTGCCAACGTTCCGTGAGCAACCTGAAGCGCAGCTGGGATTCATAAAACACGCTATCATGAATGACGNGCCCGCCCCGTTGGAAGTCCAATAAAATGTGGCTGACGGGGCAGATAAGCTAGCTGTCGACGTTGAGACGAAACTCGGATTGGATGGCGAAAAACGTGCCCGGTTTCGCGAGGAGCTGGCGGCTGCTAAGNGCCGGGTGACCGTCCGGGAANATCGGGCATTCTNGCAACTACTGTCTTATGGCAGCCTGCGTGTGGCGATTCTGCGTAGGGGCCAGAGGTTGGTGGACGCAGATGCTATAGGACAGGCTGATGACGTCTTCTTTCTAGATCCAGAGGAGATTGACCAGTATCTGGCACATGCCCACAATTCCGCAAAAACCCTCGTCGAACAGCGGCGTCAAGAATAGGAGTTTTGGAGCACGAAAACTCTCTCAGAATTCATTGGGCAGGTGGCCGAACCGACTGCGCCCAAGCTAGAAGGCGACGTTGTATCAGACAAAGTGTTGCAAGGTAACGGCGCGAGCNGTGATGCAGCGACAGGACGAGCCAGGGTGATATTAGACCTGTCTGAAGCAGCGAATTTTCATCAGGGAGAGATTTTGGTTTGCATGATGACCGCGCCACCGTGGACGATCTTGTTCCCCAAAGCGGAAGCCGTTGTCACCGACACTGGAAGCGTTCTGTCCCACGCATCAATTGCGTCGCGGGAGTACGGGATTCCGTGCGTGGCCGCTACACGAA
>PAIW01000055.1 GCA_002710885.1 Chloroflexota bacterium
TCAGAATGGCAGGTCTGTTTGCTAGGCGCTGAAAACTGATGGTTTTCAGTTACGAGAAGCTGAAATCCGTGCCCGCTCCCTGCTCCAGGGCTCGCTGGTAGACGTAGTAGGCCGCCGAGATGTCTTGAACAGACAGGCCAACGCTCTTGAACAGCGTTATCTCGTCTTTGTTCTCCCTGCCAGGGATGTTTCCGGCCACCACGTCGCCCAGGTCTCCGTAGATGTCGTCCGGGTTCAAGGCGCCCTCCTCGATGGGAATCTGAATGTCCCCGGCCTCGGCCAGACAAGCTGCTTTCTGGTCGCACACCAGCTTGGACTTCACGACCGTCTTGGTGTCTAATTCTCTGACTCCAGGGGCGTGGGAGCCGATGCCGTTGATATGCGTTCCAGGCCTCACCCAGTCACCGTCGATGATGGGGGTGATTGCGGTCGTGGCAGTCGAAAGTATGTCAACGCTCTCCACAAGCTCTTGGGTGCTGGAGGCCAGGTCAACGGGAAGTCCGGTGAGTTCGGCGACCTCATCGGCGAATGCTTTCTGCACGTCCACAGGGTCCATAGAAAATACTCGCAGGCGGTCAAGGCTCGCGGCAACGGCCATCCCCCACAGCTGGGCTTTGGCCTGGACTCCAGTTCCAAGAACTCCTGCGATTTTGGAATCGGAGCGCGCCAGATGCTTGGTGGCGAGGCCAGAGACAGCGCCGGTGCGCATTGCGGTGATGTATCCGCCATCCATGACAGCGGTTGCTTGTCCGGTTTCGCCATCCAGCATGATGATGGTCGCCAGTGTCACGGGCAGGTTGTGCTTGGACGCATTGTCCTTGTAAACGGTGACCGCTTTCACGCCCAACGCTCCCATGCTCTTGAGTTGGGCGGGCATGAAGGCGTACCAGCCATTGAACTCGGCATCGACGACCGCCGTCCGAGGAGGCATGACCGCGCTTCCAGACGCCAACTCGCCGAACGCCTGCTCCAGTATCTCGATCATTTTGTCCATGTCTAGGAGACTCTGAATTGTGTTTCTATCCAGCAACAATGCCATGTTTTTCTCCTTCAGTCTGGATTGCCTCGCTAGCGAGGCAATGAGTCGTGTTTGTTCAATCATATAGAAAGAACGGGCCGGTCACAATTTGCGACCGACCCTCCCGCTATTTGCCTATCTGATTGTCAGAGCGGACTACTTTTTGATTTTCTTTCCGCCGCTAATGGAAGCCCTGGCGACGGGCCGAATCCCGGTTGCCCAGACCGCCCAACGCATACTGCACGAGGCCAAAGACTCCAACACCGGACAGGCCCACGGTTCCGCGCTGACAAAGCAGGCTCTTTAAGAAGAGTTAGCGGATATAATAAAGCGACGCCCGGACGCCGCGCCTACCGGTGAGGCATGCCAGCCGAGTTACAAGCTCAGGTCGCCCGATACGAGAGCGCACTCAAAAACGCATCCGTTGGGCGAAGAACTACACGGAGCTAAACTTTCGTTCTCTAGGTTCCTACACCCGGGCCGATTTGGAACGCATAGCCGGAGCCGGACGCTTTTTAGGTGGATAGCAATCGGGTTGTCAGGATGCAAAAATACTTCCCATGCTGAACGGCGGAGCGGCATCTGGTCGCCCATGATTTAACGCTTGTTTGCCTGATAACCAGGTTCTTCGAGGCCCCTCTCAAAAGGACGCTCCCTGATTACTTGACCACCTAATACCTACCCAAGCCTCGGAATCACCTCGTCGGCAAGTTTGTCTAGCTGCTCCATGTAGTCGAACACTGGATTGAGCATCAACATGCCCGCTTCGCCTTCGACGATCTTCATGAGGCCGTCGACCACTTGCTGAACGTTCCCCCATACGGACATTCGAGACCCCATCTCGGCGTTGCCGTACCATGCGCCGAACCACTTGCGTAACCGACGCTCGGCGCGGCCTGCATCGTCGTCGATTGCCACATAGACGCGTTTGGATATTGGGAAAGCTTCGGGGTCGCGCCCCCTGTCATGGAGGGCTTGCTTAAGAATTTGTACATGCTCCACGAACTGATCTGAAGTTGTCGAGCCAGCGCCCATCCAGCCGTCGGCCAGCCTGGCTGCGCGTTGAAGCCCTGTCGGGTGTCGTCCACCGAACCATAGTGGCGGATGAGGTTTCTGCACAGGCCTGGGAGTCATGGACAGTCCCTCGAAATTCCAGAACTGGCCGCGAAACGATGCNTCTTCCTGTGTCCATAGTGCCTTCATCACGCTTATGGANTCCGCGAAGTGCCGCGCNCTGCGATCCTGGGGNGCNCCCAGTAGTGGGTAAGTATTGGGGCGTCCTCCCAGAGCGGTTCCGACGATCAGCCTNCCCTCGCTCAGGACGTCCAGAGTTCCCAATTGCTTCGCCAGCATGACCGGATTGCGCGTTGTGGCGATTATCACTGCCGAACCCAGACGAATACGGTTTGTCAACGCGGCCAAGTAGGATAGATAAGAGACAGGCTCAGGCGTCGGGGTCTGCCCCAAAATCTGCTCGGCCACCCACAGGCTTTGGTAGCCCAGCTCCTCCGCNCGGAGGGCGAACCTTCGGACAAGATCAAGATCAACCTCCCCATCGGGGAAGGCTTGGGGGATCGCGACGGCGCAGGGTATGGGCCATGAATCGGACATGAGGAACCTCTACGATGAGATTGTTAGTGGTTGAGGACGGTAGGCTCAGTCCTGGTTTTGCCAGTGGTTAACCTCAGCGTAGAGGATGAGGTCGTTNAGTTTCGCCGACCATTGTGAAAACGTTTGTTCAGCCTCCGGGTTTGAGAATCCTCCGGCCTCTGCGGCTTCCAAATCGCCTGGATTATCGTACTCGGTCTCGAAAATTATGCGGTCGGTGCTTCCGCTGTTGAAGTCGGACATCAGCCGGGTCTTGAATGGTATTCTGAATTGTTGGAACAGGCCGNCCAACTCTCTCATCTGGGCAATCAACAGATGTCTTTTGCCTACCTTGCCGTAGAATATGCGTCGTTCGACAATCGCCAAAACCGATTCCTCCTCGAACTACAGATGCCCTCAGTCGTGGCTGGCTCCCATATTGATTGTGGCGGCCAGATATCCGGCTCCGAAGCCGTTGTCGATGTTGACGACCCCGACGCCCGGAGCGCAGGAGTTGAGCATTGCCAGCAACGCCGCAAGGCCGTCGAAGCTGGCACCGTAGCCAACGCTGGTCGGCACAGCGACGATTGGAGTGTTCACAAGACCTCCGACCACCGAAGGCAACGCGCCCTCCATGCCTGCGACGACAACCAGCGCCTTCGATTTTCGTAAGATGGGCAGGTAGCCCAGGAGTCGATGAAGCCCGGCCACGCCAACGTCATTTANACGCTCTACGCCGCACCCCATTAGCTCGGCTGTGACAGCCGCCTCGTTGGCGACTGGCAGGTCAGCCGTTCCCGCGCAAAGCACCGTGACTCCGGGCGTTGGAACATGATCCGTTCGTCGGTCCACCGCGATGGTGCGGGCCAATTCGTCGTAATGCGCGTCNGAGCCGGGGCCGGCCTTCACGGCGTCGAACGCCGCNGGGCTGGCTCTAGTCACCAGGAGCGTGTTTGAACTCTCCAGCAGCGCCGCCGAAATGGACGCGATTTGCTGGGGTGTCTTGCCCTGTCCGAACACTACTTCAGGGAACCCTTTTCGGATGGCACGATGATGGTCCACCTTGGCGAAATCAAGGTCTTCATACGGCATGTCGCGAAGCTGCGACATCAGGTCATCTAAGCTTATGCCGTCTCGTTTGAAATCTTCCAGGGCGGCGCGCAGGCGAACCTCGTCGATTGGGGGCCTCCATCTGTCGCCGGCGAAGACGCGGGCGAGGGTATCTTCGTACCTGGGAGTATAACGTCCACCGGGGAGGGGCGTAAAGGTTTGCCTGTCCCCGGAACCTCGGGGTCTCGTCACAAACAAAAAGGCGCCCTCCGCAATTAACGGAGGGCGCCTCATAAAAAGGGAAGCGAGATAGAAGGTGTGTTCTAGCTGGNTTTGCGGTTAGCCAGCACGGGCTTCCCGCGTAGGCTCNATTACTGACCGGTTGAGTCCGGCTAGCGGGTCTCCNGGCACATCCTTGGCCCAACCGCACTACATGCACTGGAGGTATTCACCGTACTAGTCGCTGGTCTGTNCCACGTCGCCTTTGCATCGATCGCAGCTTTTGAAGTGAATCATGTTAATAAAGTCCTTTNTGAGGGTGCGTTATGAAAC
The DNA here is from genome assembly GCA_002710885.1 of Chloroflexota bacterium. The sequence goes on from PAIW01000055.1 coordinate 4,208, forward strand.
CTATCTGAAGGTGATGGAACAGTTTGACGTTTGGACGCTTAATTCTGCGTCNCCATTGCCCACGATTGCTCTCAAGTGAGTTTTCTCGNATGATATTGTGGTCATCGGANTCCGGCTGACTACCGAACCGTTAGACGNCGATGCGTCCAGACTCACCCTGGGAAGTCCAGGCAGATTTATGCTGACCGAGCCGTTGGAAGTCCTGATTCTGTTGTCTCCGCCGGGTAGCAGTTCTCCATTAAACTCGATGCTACCGTTGCTTGTCCGGATGNCGAAAGNGCCTCGCACGTTTTCTACGGTTATTCGACCGTTGCTGGCGCCCAGCGTGTAGTCAAATTCGAGGCCGGNGAGCGATGGAGNCCGCANCATCGNAGGCCCATTGACGGTGTTGCATTTGCCTNCGCTTGTCGCGACCTCGGCGCGGTCAACTGCGGANGTAGCNGCCTCCAGGTCTATCCACGTTCCGGCAGGCAGTTGAAGGCGATAATGGCCCATCTGTCGGGTTATCGAGACTTCGTAACCCTGATCCGCGACGTCCGACAATACTCGGCTGGTTCTGCTAAACAGTGCGCTGAGCGCGTTCTCCCGAGAGTTGGCGCGGGTGTCGCCCTAAATTAGGGACGCCAGCTTTTGTCTGGACACCGGATGGGTGCGTTGCGCAACAAGATAGGCGAACACGAGCCTGCCCTGTCGGCCTCTGAACTGGTTTTGGTCTATGAACACCTGACCGTCAAGCTCGATAGCCACCCGTCCGGAGAGGTATATCCACATGGTCATGATGTGTCCCATAAAGCGCCAAGGTTTTGGCAAGAAGTGATTGATGTTATATCCGCAACCAACAAAACAAAGTAGGAAAGGGAGGAAACGATGGCGAAAGTAGTCAACAGCCCATGCGGAGAAGTCCTGCGAGGGGAGACCGACGATGAGCTGGTGTCCNTGGTTCNGGAACACGGCAAAGCCGTTCATCANCAGNAANTGACCCGCGAGGACNCGCTGGCGATGGCCTAGCCGGCTGACTGACCCNTTCTGGGNGTTATCTNCGGNCAGGCCGCGAGACCTGNCCGTNTTTTTGTTTCAGGACATCAGTAGCCCAGCGCTATGGCTGGCCTGAAAACATCCACCCCTGCGTACAGGACGCCGCGTTGGTAGTCAATTTTGATGGCAGATGGNCGTGANAAATTGCCNCCCATCCCCGGCTCCTCTTCAACGACCTGGACGCGGTGTCCGAGATCAATCAGACCCTGGATTGTGGAGTCGGGCAGTCGGGAGTCCACCAGCGTGTCGCGCCCGCTGGCGTCCACNGTTGGGGCGATCAGCGCCTCCTGTGGCGACATGCCAAAGGCGACGACATTGGACACCACCTGCGCCCCACGGTTCATGATCTTGCGCGCTCCGGGCGCTCCCTGGCAAAGAACCGGACGGCCACCTCTGAACACCATGACTGGNGCCATGTTGTTCAACGGACGTTTCCAGCNTGCCACCGAGTTTGCGTAGCCTCCTTGGGGNAGGAACCAGGCCATNCCGCCTACCAGATAGACNCCGGTCGATGGNGGNTTGGCCCCCGCNGTGAATACTCCGGTGTGGGTGCAGGAGACGGCGTTGCGGTCCTTGTCCACCACGTTGATCTGGGTCGTGTCTTCGTAGTTCTGGTCCATCGCTGGCACGGGAACCGGGGACTGAGCCATACGGCTCTGGTGTCTCCAGGGGTCATGGAGTTCGCGGTCGAGGTAATAGCCCCACGGCTCCTCGTCGTAGTCCACGCCCACGTTGGCTCGCTCCGACGCCGTCACCAGCCCTGCGATGTCGCGAGCGTACTCTACGGATAACATCCCATCCAGCGGCACTTCAGAATGCTCCCAATCTCCGAGGTATCGGAATCGGTCGGCGAAGGTGTGGCGAGCTGCCTGAATGAAGGTGTGGAAGTACTCGATCGAATTGTGCTTCATGGAACTGAATCCCAGGCTTTCGAGGATTCGGAACGTCTGGAGGTTCGTGATCCCTCCGCTAGGGGTGGGCACGGCTTTGACCTCGTGGCCGGCGTAAGTAACTGACAAAGGTTCAGAGACCACCGGCTGGTAGTCTGAGAGGTCTTGTTTCGTGAGGACGCCGCCGTTGTCGCGCATAAAGCTGTCAATTGAGTCGGCGACCTCGCCCTCGTACATCGCCGCCCGCCCCTGATTCGCGATGTTTCGGAGGAGGTCTCCCAAATCCCGTTGGATGACCTTTTGACCCGGCTTGGGCGAACTACGGGGAGGGCGGCCGTTTGGGAGCCACATGCTGGCGAGGTAGGGGTCTCGGTTGAAAGCGTCCATGCTGTTTGCGGCGTACAGCGTCAGGTACCAGTTGGCCTCGAAACCGTTGGACGCTAACTGGATGGCAGGTTCCAAAACCTGCTCCAGTGGCAGAACGCCGAACCTCTGATGCGCTTCGCACAAACCGGCGCATGTGGCGGGAACCGTGACCGAGAGTGGGCCTTCACGGTTGGTCTCGCCCTCCACATCGAACAGGTGGATGCCGCCCGCAGGCGCGGGGCCGGTGATGTTGTACATCTCCGGGGTTGCGTTCCTGGGAGCGCGACCGTTGAAGTCGATGGCGTAGGTTTTGCCCTCGGAGGCTAAATGAACCAGCATGTAACCCATACCGGCGATGGTCGCCATGTACGGCTCCAGCACGACGTTGCAGAACCCCATGGCTACAGCCGCGTCAACGGCGTTACCGCCAGCCTTGAGCACGGCGAGTCCTGCCTCGGCAGACTCGGGCTGCATGGAGGTCACTGCTCCGTTCTGGGCGACCACTTCTTCTTTGCCTGGTTTCCATTTGGTTCTTAGCGCCATATTCCTCTCGCTGTGTCCTGGATTTGTGTTGTATAATTTCGTCGATTATATGAAAANCGATTCCAATATCCTGATTCGCATTCTCCCGAAGAACCCTGCTCCGTGGCGGTAGGCGACACCAGCGAAAAGCAAGTCGACGGCTTGCCTCCGAGCAAAGAAACTTCCTCGCAACCCCAGCCCCTACTGAGGCCGTGGTCGGCGTTCGCTTTCAAGGACTACCGCATCCTCTGGCTCTCCTCGGCTGCGTCCCTGGTCACCATGCAGATGCGGCTGCTGGTCGCCGGAGTTTGGCTATANGAAGAGACCGGCTCAGGACTTCAACTGGGTCTTCTGGGCGTTGTGCAGTTGGCGGTTCAGCTTCCGGGCATATTGTTCGGAGGAGCGTTGGCAGACCAGTTGGACCGCAAGAAGCTGATCGCCTTTACCCAATCCTTCAGTTTTGTTTTCCTGGTTATCCTAACCTTGCTGATGGCAACGGGCAACCTCAAGCCTTGGCACATCTACGCGGTGACAGCGATTCTGGGAATATCTAGCGTGTTGGGACAGCCGGCCCGTTCAGCCATCACAGCCAACATAGTGCCTAGAACCCACCTGTTGCACGCGGTCACGACCAACACGGCGACCTTCCAGGTAGGCGCGATCCTTGCGCCTCTTGCTTTTGCTGTCGCCTTCACCAGATTCGGCGCCACGACGACATTCGCCATCGCGGCGGTGTCGGCATTGCCCGCGGCAGTACTGCCCCTGTTCATCAGGACTTCAGGCGTGGCCGAAGACAGCGCAAATCAGGCTCCGATGCTCCGGCGGATGTGGGAAGGATTCCTGTTCGTCAAGGTTCACCCGATATTGCCTGGCCTTTACCTCATGGACGTGGGTGTGACGATAGTCAGCTACTATCGGATCATACTGCCGTTGATCGCCGACAAACTCTTCAAGGCTGGNGCCGGAGCTGTGGGAGTGCTAAACGCGGCGAGTTCCTTTGGCGGAGTCGCAGGGACGTTCACGGTGTTGTTCCTGGCGAACTATCGGGCCAAGGGCATGGTGGTGGTCTATGCGACGTTGGCCTATTCACTGCTGCTGATCGTCTTCGGATTCAACACCTCGCTGTGGGTGGCGACCGTGATCCTCATCGGATTGGGGGCGTCGGACGCCATCGGCATGACGACCCGACAGACAACCGTGCAGTTGACGACTCCCGACAACATGCGCGGACGCGCCGTGAGTTTCCACTCAGTTTCTGCCATGAGCGCCAACAACCTGGGAACCTTCGAGGTCGGGTTCATGTCTGAGCAGATAGGGGCCGGAAACACGCTTATATTGGGAGGCGTCGTCGGAGTGGTAGTCGTCTTGTTGATCTGGTGGCTTCTGAAGGGAATACGGGAGTACCGTTACCCGTAGAGCAGCCATCAGCAATCANTTNTCNGCCTGGCGGTCTCCTCGACGTCTACACAATCAACAATTTCAGAGTCAGTCAGCCGCGTGGAGATACTCTCCGGTCTCCAGTGCGGCGTTGATTGCCTTGACCAGCGCTCGCGCAGAATCTTCGGTCAGTTCCACGGCCACGCGGGCGTCCAAGCCCATGCTCTGGTTGATGAGGTCAATGTTCAGGGTGTGGTCTGCCGGATGGTAGAAGGGGTGATCGTAATAAACCCTGGCCTCGGTCACGGGGAACCAGCCTTTTTGGCCCTTGCCGCTGCCGTTGATCTTTGCCTTTTCAGTGACGTATGTGCACATTTGTGTCCTCCGGGTTTAGCTTTCAGCTAATCAGGTTTTCAGGAGTTAAGATTCGCCATTCTGAGCGGATGTGAAGAATCCCGTCGGATACGTAAAACAGTAGTCCTATTATGAAGCCATTTGTGGCTAGCTGAGGTGCTTGTCGTACCATGCAAACACCTTGCGCCACGCGTCGGTGGCCTGCTCTGAACGGTAGGATGGGCGGTCGACGGCGAAGAAGCTGTGGCCTGCGCCCTCGTACCTGTGGAACTCGTGGGTTTTGCCTGCGGCTTTTAGCACGGTTTCGTGCTGGTCGACCTCCTCTGGCGACGGGGACATATCGTCCAGACCGAATATTCCCAGCAGTGGCGCGTTCAGGTCGTTGGTCATGTCGATGGGGGCAACTGGCATGCGCTCATTAATATCCGATGGATTCATNACCACTCGGCCACCCCAGCAGTCAACTGCCGCGTCGAATTTCAGCTTCGATGCCACGATCACAACCTGCCGGCCTCCTGAGCAGAATCCGATGGTTCCAACTTTGCCGCTGTAGTAGGGTAGAGACTCCAGATATGTCAAGGAACCTGCAACGTCGCCGACGATTTGAGCGTCGGGATTTCCGCCTTCNGTGCGGACNCGTGCCACAACGTCGTCGATGCTGCCGGGGCCGACTCGATAGTGCAGGTTGGGGGAGATGCANACATAGCCGTGGTANGCGAACTTGCGAGCCATCTCCTTGGTGGCTTCATCCCATCCGGGCATGTGATGAATCAACACCACGCCCGGAAACGGGCCAGCCCCTAGAGGACGAGCCAGATACCCGTCGATNTGGTCTCCGTTGTGTCCATTAACNCGGATGCTCTCCGCGATCATTCCGTCATAAGTCATTGAAATAACCTCCACGNTTTTTGGATGTCAAGATACGTCGCGCCAACCGAGTTTATTGAGAATAAACGATGGAAANATCACCCGGTTGCGTGGCGGTTGAAGCGTACTATTCAGGCAGGGGAGTGTCAATAAGCGTNGATTGNACGGATGTTGGCTCGACCTGGGAGAGTTCGAATCCGAACNTCCTTNCAAAATGAGGNATGAATGCCGCGATCGCATCATCCACTGAAACGTGATNCCCCAACTCCNGCGACATTGAAGTTGTGGCAACGTNAGGCATGCCGCAGGCGATGATGTGATCGAAGTAGGTCAGGTCGGGATNGACGTTNAGGGCGAATCCGTGNGTCGTGACTCCACGGTTCACTTTCACTCCGATCGACGCGATCTTCCGCTCGCCGACCCAGACACCGGTGGGCCTGTCCTCGCTTTCGNCCTTGACGCCGAACTCGGAGAGGGTGGCAATCAGCGTCCGCTCCAGCGTTCGGACATATTTNAGTGGGCCGCCGCCATGACGCNGCAGGTTGATGATCGGGTAGCCTACCANCTGGCCTGGGCCGTGGTACGTCACTTCGCCGCCCCTGTCGATATGGTGAACNTCCGCCCCTAGTTCCNCAAGACGAGCCTCGTCCACCAGNATGTCGGAGTCACGGCCTCGACGGCCCAGCGTGTACACGTGGGGATGNTCCAGCAGGAGCAAGGTGTCGGGACGCTCCCCGCCAGCAACTTCCTGCTGGATGCGNCGTTGCAAGTCCCACGCCTGCTGGTAAGGGATCAGANCGAGGTTGGCGACNGCGCAAACTGGCAANTGCCTGGGCCTTAATAAATGNCCGTGTNGGGGCCGATGGCTTCCAGGCGGGCTTTGACGGCGTTGATGAAGCCGCTGGCCTCGGCGCCGTCCATGATTCGGTGGTCGAATGACATGCACAGGTTCATCATTGAGCGGATGGCGATGGCGTCGTTTATTGCCACCGGACGNTTGACGATGGCCTCGGTGGTCATGATAGCGGCCTGGGGGTANTTGACCAGAGGCTTCGATTCCACGGAGCCAAGCACNCCTGTGTTGTTNGCGGTGAAGGTGCCGCCNTGGACGTCCTCCAGTCGGAGTTGGCTTCGACGGGCGCGGTCTGTGAGGTCGTGGACTCGCTTGGCAAGCCCCGCGATGCTCAGGGTATCGGCGTNATGAATTACTGGCACCATCAGGCCCTCGGACGTCGCCATCGCGATGCCGATGTTGATTCGCTTCTTCAGGATTATCGAGTCACCGCCCCACGATGAGTTGACCAGCGGGTTCTCTTTTAGCGACTCCGCCAAAGCCTTGATGACGAAGGGCAGGTAGGTGATGTTGATGCCTTCGCGTTCCTGGAATTCAGCCCTCACGGCCTGCCGTCGTTGGATGAGTCCGGACACGTCAACCTCAATCGTCGTCCACGCCTGCGGAATTAAGGTGGCGCTCTTGACCATGTTCTCAGCAATCAGGCGGCGGATGGGTGTCAGCGGAATACGCTCTTCGTCGGCGCCTGGAACAGCGGGCGCAAGCGCAGTCTGGGTCGCTGCGGGCGCAGGTTCGGGAGTTGCGACCCCCTGGTCGATTGCCTGCTGAACGTCCTTGCGGGTGATCCGCCCGTTCATTCCGGAGCCATTGACGTGAGAGAGGTCGATGCTATGTTCGCCGGCCAATCTCAGCACGGCAGGGGAGTATCGCTGGCGACCAGACGATACGGGCGTGTCGGTCTCCATGTTCAGGACTCCGCCAGTGGGGCCAACGGGAGCCACGTCTTTCAACAACTCACCGGTGCGGTTCACGGCTTGAGGCTGAGGCTCTAGGATTGGCGCAGGCGCCGCTGATGCCGGTTCCTCGCCTTCGACCTCTATCTCTGCGATAAGCCCGCCCATAGGGACGGTTTCGCCTTCCTGGGCGATTATCGACGATAATGTTCCTGAGACCGGAGACGGCATCTCCATATTCACCTTATCGGTGACGACTTCTACCAGCGGGTCAAATTTTTCAACCCGGTCGCCGATCTGTTTAAGCCACTTGCCGATCACGCCCTCGGTGACCGACTCTCCGACCTGAGGCAGTTCAATCTTCATCGTTGTGTTCTGGCCTCTCTCAGGTTTCTTTGGAAAAGGGATTCAGGCGTCAAGAGCCAGGGAGATTTGTCATTCTGAGTCCGCAGACGAAGAATCTCGTTGTCAGCAGTCAACAGTCGAGCTAGAGGCGACCAGACGCTTCGCCGCGACTCAACATGACAATTGGATTTCATACCATGTGTGAAATTCAGCGGATTCAATAAGCTGCCAGCTTTCGCATTGCGTTGGCTATTTTGTCGGAGTCCAGCATGTACATGGCCTCCATAGCAGGGCTGAAGGGCATGGCGGGAACCTCTGGGCCTGCCAGACGGGTCACCGGGCCGTCCAGGTATTCGAAAGCCTCTTCGCCGATGATGCTTGCGACCTCGCCGCCAATGCCACCTGCCTTGCTGTCCTCGTGGACGATCAGGGCCTTGCCCGTCTTTCGGACAGATTCCAGAATTGCTTCTGAGTCCAATGGGCGCAGGGTTCGCAGATCGACAACCTCGACCGAGACCCCTTCGTCGGCTAGAGTCTGTGCTGCCTCCAGGCAGTGGTGGACCATCAGCCCATAGGTGATGACGCTCAGGTCTTCGCCCTCCAGCTTCACGTCGGCGCTCGACAGCGGAATTGTGTATTCTTCGTCCGGGACCTCGCCGCGAACCAGGCGGTAGGTGCGCTTGTGTTCGAGAAAAATGACAGGGTCA
>PAIW01000056.1 GCA_002710885.1 Chloroflexota bacterium
CCTAGCGCCACAGTAAAATCGATGTTCGTCGAATTCTCCGGTGCGGACAGGTTTACTGGCCCAGAGAGGCCGTCGGTCTCAGAAACAAACCGGAAGGCGGAGACAGCATCGCGAAGGGTTATCCAACTCATGGGCTGGGTGCCTTTGCCCAACCTCCCTCCGAGGCCTAGGCGGAAAGGGAGGAGGACCCTTTTCAGCATTCCGCCTGAGGGGTGCAGGACGATGCCCATTCTCATGAAAACCGTACGGATATCGGCATCCTCCGCAAGAGCCGCGGCGGACTCCCATTCAACACAAACTTGCGCGAGCCAGTCCTCCCCGGAAGGGGAGTCTTCCGTAACTGCGCCATCTGGATTGACACCGTAGAAGCCTACTGCTGAGGCACAGACCATCACTTCCGGTCGGTTTTCCAGTTCCGACAGCGCTGCTGCAAGAGTACGGGTCCCGATGACGCGGCTATCCCTGATGCGGAGCTTCCTCTCTGCCGTCCAGCGACCGTCCACAATGTTCTCGCCAGCCAGGTGGAATACGGCATCCGCCCCTTCCAACGCCGACGTGTCGGGAATCCCGCTCAACGGGTTCCAGAATACAGCGTCCGTGCCGCTGGCCCCTCCTTCTCTAACCAGCCTGACCACTTGATGGCCGTCCTTCTGCAAACTTTCGACCAGAGCAGAGCCCAAAAAGCCTGTCGAGCCTGTCATGATAATTTTCATTACTTAATCCATATCAGACGTTCCAGTCCCGTTAGGTAGGCCACTATTTGCGCTTGTTGTTTTCGTCGCCTTTGGGGGCAGTATAGCCTAGAGGACAAAGGGGAGTCCCTCGTAGCCATCAAGGCACGCTTCAGCAGGAAATAATTGGGCGTCCATCGCTGAGAGTAAATGGCGAGTTGGTGGCCCAATTTAGAAACTCGAGATTATCGTGGGCAAAGATTGCGAAGGCGCACCCATAAGTTGCCAAATCTGGAGGGAAGAGAGGCAAACCTTCAGCATCGACTATCCGAAGGCCGTCCCGTCAGTTTACTGTCTAGCAAGCTGACGGGATGGCAGCAGATTAATGCAGACGTTGCATAGGACAGGGTTGCGGATGGGCTTAACTTGGCGTTGGGTTTCATTCTGATGGCTTGTAGCGGGACTAAGGTGGCGCAGGTTAAGCTGACCCCGACTCCAAAGTGGACTCATGACGATGTGAGGGTGGAATTGAGGGACCACTTCTTTGCTATCTTGTTCGACAGACATCTTGGGATCGAGCGTAATGTTGCTGAACAGATGCGGGAATAGGCAATTTTATACGAAGGTGATGATTGGTGGGTGGTTGAAGGTCAGGCGATTGATCGAGAGGCCTACTCAGCAACACAAACGCCGGATCCTGAGGCCGTTCCTACGGCGACTCTGCTACCGCCAGGCAAACGACCAAGGGGGTGGAGTAGTGACGATATTTACCCCGCGTGCCAATTGTATATGAGATGCATCGAACTTAGAAAAGTANACGACAATGCCGTCGAATATTACNCCGCCACTCCGATCGTTCCGACACCTACGNCATTGACACNCAGGCGCCTAACTAGCGGCGTGTGGAAAATATCTGAACGCGTCGTTCCCATGACCCGCNNCCCANCCTNGACAAGCCNGAGNCACCAATCCCATTCGTTGTGAGTTTGTCGAACCACCGNCGCTGTGCCCTCCGACTCTTCGCGTCTCAGGACAAACGGGTTGTCCTAACGGCTATGCCCAGAACAAGATAGCGGCGAATTTTCTACATCTCTCCGAGGCGCAGAATCCGCTGAAGCGAGAGCCGGCGAAGGAACCANATGACCCCCGCTACTATGAAGGCGAACAGTAGCCCCATGGCTGCGTAGGTTATGGCTAGTGTATCCCAGGTGATCTGGTTAACGAAGGGCGGTAATACCTGAATGCCTTGATCGTCGTGTCCGAGGAACGGCATAACGGTGGCGCTCAGCCTCCCACCCACCCAGGTGCCTAGGGCCAGGCCGGTACCAATAACCACCGCCTGCTCGATGAAGACCAGGGTCATCAGCTGGCCCATATTGAAGCCGATGGTCCGCATCAGTGCGAACTGCATCTCCCGGCCCTTAAAGGACACATACGCATGCACCAAGAACCCGATGCCACTGAGCACGAACACCGCCGCAAAGGCCACGAACAGGAGGGCCTTCCAACCCGCGTCTATCAGCGGGTCCGCTTGCGAATTCGAAAGCGCCTCTGACCTATCGTGGACAACGCGGTTAGCAAAAGGTTGATCGTCGTTCAACATGTCTAGGAGTTGGGATCTTTCGGCGGTATCGCCCCCGGTGGACAGCCAGATCTCGTTGGGTCTCAGCTCGGCGCCCGTAGCCTGCAAGTTCACGTATCCGGAAATCGAGTCNAGATCGCCGATCAGGTACGATTTCTTGTCGGTATCAAACGAGGGGAAATAGTCTATCTCGTCCACCAGGGAGACGTTNAGGCGATGGCCCTTCACGGTCACCTGGATGGTTTCGCCCAAGCGTTGTTTGTTTGCGCTCAGGAATGACTTTGACGCCACAACGTCCAAGGGCACCATCGGGGGGCCTGGGAATACCCCTCGGCTTACCAGAGGGTTCCCTTCGGTCCAGGTGAAGTTGGCGGCGGTATCACCTTTCAGCACCTCGCCGGCAGGCTGCCAGACGTCAGAGACGGACTCGGGGGCTGTTTCTAAGACGCTCCAATGCGCCACGGAATCGAACGGTTCAATGACCTTTGTGTCACCGTTCGCCATTTTCACATAGACTTCCGATATCGCGACCGAGCCTGCCCTCAGCCTGGTCCGGCTTTCAGATTCATGCAGGGTCAACGAGACGAGCGACAGTGGTGCGATTGGTTGGAGCAACTCGAAACTCTGGAGGCGGCTTGCGCGCTCGAATCCAGTCTCTAAGCGTAGCCATTCACTCGACTCCAACCCGCCCAGGATGTAGGAGAAGTAACGGCCATTAGTATCTTTGATTCTGGCCGCGACGACGATTCCTGGATGCGGCCTATCAGCTTTGATAGCGACACCAATGGCCGCCGAACCGACCGGCAGGACAATACCCTGGGGTGGAGTTGGGTTTGACAGACTCGTGACCTTTGGCCTCAAAGGTCCGTCAGCGAAATCGTCGCGAAACCAGCCCACGTCCATTATTGCTTCGCCATCGATGGCGAACATGGTGTACGAACTCGCGAATAGCTGGGAAAGGTCCGCGCCACTTCCCCTGAATGCGATACCTACCTGGGTGACCGACGGGAGGCCCTCATAAGTGTCCACGATGGGCGTCGAGGCCGTGAGAGAGGACAACCTAACATCTTCGATCCGAATGTCGGCGCCCGTGGAGTAGAGCGCGCGCTCCTCGAAACTACGCCGCAAAGTACCGCCGAAGCCGGCGGAAAAAGTGCCCAGGCCGGCCATGAGTATCAAAAGCAGCGACAGCCGTGCGTAGTGGGTCGGATTGCGTGCCATCTGCCATAGACCTACGACCAACCCAACAGGAAGCACTGGCGAAAGCAATCTGCTGGCTGCCCTCATGACCAGGGGGAACAGCCTGAGCATCACTAGTGCCAACGCCACCAGTATCACAACCGGGACGGCTAGCAACAACTGGTCCGCTGCAACAGCGCCGAATGCGCCCACCGCCACGACTGAGCCCATTTGAGACAGCTGACGAAACAGCAGGATACCGATCGCCAATAGCAACACGTCCAGGTACAACCGTTGGTACAAGGGTTGTCTACTAGGTCGCGCGGACTGTTGGTGGTGCGTCGTAACGGNGATACGGGATGTTTGAAATGCGGGCACCATCAAAGCCGCGAAACTGACCAGTCCACCGATGGCGCTCATCGCGTATGCCCCGGTGGACAGGCTAACGTCCANACGGCTGCTGCCGCTCAANCTGGAGAACACGGGGGTATAACCAAGAAGGCTGATGACAAGCGCCGCCAAAAACGGAGCGACTATAATTGCGATAAGAGAGATCGTCGCGCCCTCCAGCGCCAATACTGCCAGNACCTGGGCAGAGCTCGCGCCCCGGCTTCGCAGGAGGATGATCTCAGACCTCTGCTGCTCCACCAAGAGTGACGACAGGGTTATGACGTAGTATAAAACAACAACCGCGATCAGGGTCAGGATGACGAACATTGGTAGCTTGGAGAAGAACAGACGTGTGTCGTACTCCTCCAGAGCATCGACTAGTGAAGTGAACTGCAGATAGTTNGNCAGGTTTGAAAACAGGTGAAGCCTCATCTCATCGATGCTCAGCCTCGCGAACGTTGCGTTCTCAGAGTTCAACTGTTTTCTGTCCACAGCNAGTAACCAACCGTANGTGCTGTTCATGTCAGCGAACGCGTTGCCCAATATGTCGAAGTACGCCTCCTNTGTTATCAGGAAAGGGATGGTNCGAAATGTGCCCGANGCAGANACGCGCAAGATCCTTTTGTCGAAGTGCCAGAATGCATCGCTNGGATCGTTCTGAACGTAGAGCCCGACTATCTTGACGCGGACGTAAGGNAACGAATCACTCCAGTCTGGCGAAGCCGAGAACTGGTCGCCCAGGCCAACGCCGAAGGCTTCGGCCGCCNCGGCAGNCGCCAACGCCTCCAGCGTCAACGGTTCGCCAGGTAGAGAAACGGGCTCGCTCGCCGGGGTNCGCCCACCGGGAAGGATTGTGATGTATTCATATATCGTGGGGACGTTAAAGAAATAGGTCCGAGAGGTCTTGATTCCTGCGGTCAGCTCTTGCCCTGGTTCGGTNACAAAGAAGGTTGCGGACTTCACGCCCTGGACCCGGTTCCGCAAAAGCCACGCGACACTACGATCGATCTCGCGATTGGTGGCCTNGACCACTTTGGTCGCTTCCGCCCGGGTGGTGGGTGCCTGGTCGGACTTGAGAAGNATGTTCGTCTCGTCGACGGTTAGTTCGTCCAGAGNGCTGGCGAGCGCCAATTCCTTNAGGGCGTNGAAGTATATGACCGTGCTCGCCATGATGGCGCTTGCTAGGAGAACTCCGATAATGACTGTTGACAGCAGTGGCCAACCGGCAATGGCGCGTCGGGCTACTAGAGGCCAAGCCTTGAGCAAACTGGTCGCGATGCCTATCAACAGCAATTCGCCACGTTCCTACTTATCTCCCATCTTTGATATCTCGTGCAGGTCGACCTTNATGACCGTGCGGCTCACCCAGAACAGNGCGCACGAGAACATAAACAACATCCCCAAGTATATNGCCANCATAAGANACCANTTAGTCGTGAGTAAGAACGGGGGNAGCACAGGGGNGCCCGTTTCGGTTACCGCCATTCCAGACACCAAGATGTCACTCATGGCGAAACCAGTGGCAGTTCCGATGATCAGACCGAAAGCCACGATGACTAGATGCTCTGCGATCAGCAGCCAACCCATCTGGCGTGTCGTTAGACCCAGCGCTTGCAAGAAGCCCATTTCGATGCGGCTCTGATTGGCGAATGCCAGAAGATATGTGATGTAACCCATCGACGCGGCGAACAGCGAGATGCCCACTGCCAGGATTACCATAGCCTTCCAACCGGCAGTTATCAGCGGGTCCAATCTGACGGATTCAATCAGCGTCTCCCTTTCATGGACTATCGCCCGAGTGCCGGCTAATTTGACTGCGATCTGGTAGACTGCCGCCTCGGCGCCCGGGGCCTCCTCGACAAACATCTCGTTCGGCCGCACGGTGGAGGTTGAGCTCAGGATGTTGAGATGCCTCAGCAAGTTGTTAAGGTCGGCCAACAAGAAACCCGCTTGAGACGGGTCCATCGTTGGGAAGAATTCGACCGCATCCACGATTTTAACCGGAATCGTTCGACTGAACACGCTCACAAAGATAGCGTCACCGATACCGATGCCGGACGCTCGAAGGAACGACGAGCTGGCTACCACCGGTACGAGCCCGCCAGTCGTGCCGCGGTCAAATCCGCGGATGCCCAGTATCGTGTCCCTACCGAAAGAGAACACACCCGAGAACTGACCGTCGAACGGGGCCACGCTGGTAATACCTAGCACGTCGGATGTTGCAAGGGCTGTCCAGCCGTTGACCCCCTCGAAGTCGTCAATGGTGAATGGGGCCTCGCCGTTTTCGAAGGCGGCCTGGATGTCGTCAATAAATATCGAGCCGGCTGTGCCCGCAGTCCCGAGATCCGACTCGTATATCTGCACTGACACGAGGTTGATGGGTGGCACCAGATTCGCTGGTATCGCAGTCTCCATCTGGTGCCATACGGGTTCACCAAGCGACCCCAGCGACAGCGTATCCAGAACACCGTTGCGATCCTGAACGACCATCCCCAGAAACATCTCTGGGTACTCTTCCTTAGGCTTGACCCAAACCCTGAGAGTTGTTGCGTTCTCCGGAATCCCGATCGTCGTTGCCTTGGAGCTAGACTGAAGCGAACGCATCACTCCGGCCAAGGGCTTGTCAGAGAAATCGTCCCGATACCAGGTAATATTTGGAAAGTCCTCCGACTGCAGCCCCAGCATTGAAAAGTTGCTGCCACTGTAGCTTTTCCCGATCGAACCAGCGCCACGCAAGGCCAACGAGATCGCAGTCACACCTGGAATCTCCTGGTACGCCTCTTTGAGATCGTCGATCGATCGCACGAAAAAGGTGGGATGTTGCGTCACTCTCATGTCTGTNGCCACCTGGTAGAGAATGCGCTCTTCGTAGCTACGATCCAGCGTACCGCCAACGGTAGTCGCCAGGACGGCAAGCCCAGTAACCATGACCAGGAGCAACACCAGCCAGCTGTATTGCGACGGGTTGCGCGCCATGTGCCAGATTGCCATCGATACCCAAACTGAATACGCACGCGCAAGTCTACGCAATAACAGGAAGAGAAGCTGGAAAGGCACCAACAGCGTGACGACGATCGTGGGTATGAATGAGGCGTCATCGCGGCTTGGCGTGCCACCGTATATGAACAATGCGACGAGACTTGCTTGCACGATCAGGCCAACTGCCCGATTCCGAGTCGTCCTTGTTCGTTGTGTCCAAAGATATGCGACGCCTAAGCCGCCCAGCAGTGTGAGGTCCGCCAGCAACTCCTCACTCGAAGCCGCTCGGCCTTCGCCCACGCTGTTGGTGGTCGCCAATGCTACCAACGTGGCGGCCGCCGCCATGTGCATGAAAGTGGGAGATTCACCGCTGATGTATCGGACCAATAAAGGAAAGAATCGCATGAAAAGAAGAGCCACCACTGTCAGCAACAACACGGGGGCGAACAGCAACACCTCGTTTACGGTGACGTCGTCGAACAGGCGATTGGAGACAATCTGGCCTCTGGCGTACAGCTCCCAGAAAATGAGACCACCTACTATGAGCAAAGCGATGTCCAAGTTGTACCGCTGGAAGAACGCCGTCTCTGCTGGCCGTGAAGACCGCAGCTTATGCCCAACGAGTCCAGAGCGTGCCACCACGACAGCCGGTAAAACGAAGATCGTCAGGCACAGCACACCGGTTCCCGCGGCTACTGCGAAAGGCATCCAATGAAAGGCGACGGGAAGAGTGGCGCCAAAGGTGATATCTTCGAAATAGCCGAGCTTTCCGGATACGGAAACTCCCCCCAATGCCACGAAGGGTGCAAGAACCGAGGCCACCGTGGCCAGGATAAGCCCTTCGATCGCATAGAGCTTGGCGAACTGCCACATACTGACCCCGCGGGTTCTCAGCAGTGCCACGTCGGCTTCGCGGCTTCCTACCAGGTACGAGACCATCATCGAGGTGTAGTACAGCACGGTTGCGATCATTATGACTAGCAGTAACAAAAGAGGAACGCTGGTGAAAAAGCTGCGCCGTTCGAACCTGGTTAGAAGCGTGTCGATNCCAGAGAACACCGCCGATCCATCGACGACGTCCGCGAAGTCGTCTTCAAACTGGTCGAGTCCCGTCCTCGTGTCGGTTTTGGACCAGAGCTTGAGGTTCTCCTTGTCGACTGATATGTACCACGTGGCGGATACTAGGCTCCCGGGATATGATTTTCCAACGCCCTCAATCAAGGCTTCGTAAGTGATGAACAGCGCAAGCGGAGGAGGCGGGTCGGGGCCTAACAACGGCGGGGGGAGTTTCGGNGTGATGAAGTCGTCGGCGTTACCCTGCCAATAAACTTCTTCGCGGTCGATCGGTTCGAGGATTCCCGCTATGCGGGCGAACACGCGCGTTGGTTCCGACATTGAGGGCGTGAGGACGACGATGTCGCCCACCTCGAGATTGTAAAAGGTCCTACCGATCTCGCCGATCACCGCGTCGACCACAAGCCCGTCTGAGCGCTGTCGGACCTCATGCGTGGCCATCCGACCGCTTACGAATGTGACGTGGTCGGCTAGATTAGAAAGACTCTGGAAAAAGCCTTGGAAGGCCATTGCCTCGGATTTGAGGGGCTGCTTTGGGGTCCCCACCAAGTATGTGGCGGCTTTCAAATAGCGTTCGCGGTCGTTGTAGATCTGTCCGATGCGACTCTTAATAGCGTCATCTATGACGTTGTCGGATGCTTCAAGGCTGGGGCGGGACAAAATCACGTGCGGCGCTTGAGCTTGGATGTTGAGAAAAGACTGGGAAGCCTGCTCGATGGCCGTACTCGTGCTCAACCGCTCGAGCGTCCGAAGATAGATGGGCGCCCCGGCTACCAGGGTCGAAGCCACCAGGATGCCAATGAAGATGCACAACAGCAGCTTCCAGTCGTCAATCATCCGGCTGATTACGAGCTTGTTGATTGACATTGGCGGCGCACGCAACTCAGAGTTCCACTTGGGTCCCAATGAAACGAACTAGGGATCAATCCAGACAATATATTAATTCACAGATATTCATTAACGAGCGCTACTCCTGCATGATCACANTGACCAGTCTGNAACGGGTCTGTCTCCNTACAGNCTGTTTCNGCAGTGTAGTGGTANCCCCNNACNTTANCTCCTCTNAGNCAGATTCNCTGACCTGGCCCCCTCTAGCTNNNNCNCATCGGCCGTTCAGCAATTTTTCCCCGCTCGACCTCACCCACAAANGCCNTGACGNNGAGTATCAANCGATCTACAAAGTTATTCTCAAAGTCCTCGGTGACGAACTCTAGAGTTGCGNCAACTTTCTAACGTCGANNAGTACGGCGATATGTTACTGGGCCCGTNATANCCTGTCCACTGCATTGGCCAGGACGAGATCCACAAAAANCTGGCCNTAGAAGACCANTCATCAGACTCCAAATCTTCCTCTTGGGTTCCCCGAGGAAGAGGGCCTANACGCTGGCGCGGTATACGACTCGNCCCAAGTGGNNTACGGGCACTTGGGACAAAAGATCGGGTACTCCTGAGNTAAGTGCNTGTCCACGGAANTCCTTNNTCTGGTCGTCGAGATCCTGAAGGCTCGNGCCAAAGGTTGTGANCCGCACTGCTGNGATTGGACCGCTCATCGGGGCGCTCACCATGGGCTTTACNTCCGGTGNGACTTTGTCACGTATTCCAAGGAAGGCGTCCACGAGCGCCTGTCTCTTGCCAGGTGCCGCCACANTCATAGTCCTGCCNACCACTTTGGNTTCGTATCCCGTNGGCATGTCCAATGCGCCGCTGAGCANCTCAGATACTTGCCAATGGGTCCGGTCGCACANGCCGTCTATAGCATCCAGCCTGTTCATGACTGTCTTATTATCTAAGGCTGCTTCCTGGAAAGCGTCGAAGTCGTCGAGGGTGGCAAANCCNCCTATTGTGGTGATAATTCCTGGGCGGGGTTGGTTCGGTGCGGCCGCAGAGACGGGTACCGTAATAAACCCTGGATGGCCTGTGGCCGCCGCCGTACCCGCCACCGATGCTGTAATTGCGTCGAGAACTACGCCNGTTTTCCCCGCTGAGGGGACTCTTATAAAGTTCATGAAATATGGCATGATTCCTCCTTGTTCTTGCTGTGCGGNGTTNCCGCTGTTCTTNATGACCTGGAAACGGTCTCNGGTTTCNGGGNTACTCGTCGGTTTCGTTCCCAGGGTCGTTGCCGCTACAAAGACGTTGGCATATTGTAAGGCAATATTTCCCAGATGGGACAACTGAATTCTGAGACAAAACAGATCTTATGGCCGCCTCTTGATATTGTCAACAGCCACCAACGGCACGAGTTTCACCCCATCCGACGAATCAAGGTTTCCAAACCACTCGGAAAGGCTCTAAACGGTTCATCCACACCAAACCTCACCCCAAAGGTCGCGCACCTTGCACGGGGCAGCCTTGATATGATCGCGATTCCCTGGTCACCCTTGCCTCGGCGAGTCGGAATACCAAGCTCCTGGCAGCAACCACTGACGCTAGGCCGAACGGCTCTTTGCTGATCCGAGTGCCGTTTGCATAAATCCCCTTTTTACCTCAGCAATCCGTCACGGCCAGGCCATGTCTAAGTTGACCTTCGCCCAAGATGCTATTCCTGCAATAACCTCTATTGGGCCGCGGTGGCCTCTATCTCTACCATCAACTCAGGAAGAAACAGCGCGGCAATTCCCAGCAATGTGGTAGCAGGCCGACAACCTGCTTGCCCCAGGCGTGGCAACGTGTCGGTTTCGTATGCCTCCAAAAAGGCATCCACGTCGGTTACGTAGTAATTTAGGCGCACTACGTCCGATAGGCCAAGCCCCGCCTGGCCTAATACCGTCTCCAGATTGTCCAGTGCCTTGTTAAGTTGGCCTGCCATATCTCCCGCGTGAACCGGATTACCTTCGTCATCCACCGAGGTCTGGCCGGAGCATACTAGCACCCTTTTAACACCATTCAGGTCGTTTGCTTGCGCGAATCCGAATTGGTCCTGCCAAGTCCAAGGATTGATAGCGTTTCGGTCCATGAAATCCTCCTTCACTAATGTGGTTGGGCAGCAAATACTAGCATAGATCACAGGGTGGTGGAGTGTATATATTGCCGACTGGTTCTCTCGTTGCAGATCTTAAACTCACGTTCGATTTTGACGAATTGGGGAGCAACAGCGTCAGCGAACTAGGGGACGGCACAACCACCAATAGTTCGATTCCGGTGGACGTGGTAGGGTTGTCGCTGCGACAGCAGTTCCCAACGCTGGGGTTGCGTTGGTTTCCATGGCCGGATTGGTGGCCGCCATATCCATATGGCGGCGAAAACGGACTCCGGAATTCCCCGAGCGCTAACGGCTAGCCGGATTGAAGAAGCCAGCCAGCCTGGGGGCATAGTAAGGCGTGAGGGACTCGTTTGAGGTACTCGTAGAACACACGCCCGCCGATCCGAGCATTTGCCTGTAGAAGTCAGAGTCCCGGGATCAGGGGTTCGCTGAAGTGAACCGGGGTCGGAGTCCCGTGGATGTGTGTGAGGTATCCGTGAATGTCTCATACACCTGGGCGGCGCTTGGGCCAAGTGCATGATTATGGCCTGACCTATTTAAAAGTGAACGCCCCCGAGAATTTACGCTTTGAGGATCTCCCGCTTGGACAGGACTTTCTCCATCAGGGGCTTCATGCCCATGTCGGTGGCCAGGGCGAGGGCCTCGTCCAGCATCGGACCGGCCTTTTCCCTGTCCCTTTCGCCGTCCCTGGTGAGCAACAGGTCAGCGTACTCGTATAGCGACCACGCCAGTTCAGGCTTGAAGCCGGTCTCCCGGCAGAATTTGACCGACCGTTGATAGTGGATCTCTGCCGCCGGTTCGTCCCCAGATGTCTTGGCCAAGTCTCCCAGAACCCGCTGATTCGATCTGGCTACATAGGCTCCGTTCACGTCCCCAACCAAGTTGATGATCTGTTGAT
>PAIW01000057.1 GCA_002710885.1 Chloroflexota bacterium
TATGTGAAGCTTCTCACCCTAGCCCAACTAACGCATATGACGCTGGTAGAACGAAACCTTACTTGCGGTGCTAACTAACACACGAGCCTGATAAACAAAATACAGAATCCCCCTAGCATATAGCTAGTGCCCAAGCCCAATATATTAGGGAAGCGTTACACGACCACCAGAGGCTATGTAACACTGGCCAGTGGTAAAGCTGGCACGTTCGGATAACAGGAACGCCGCCAGTTCGGCAATTTCTTCAGGCTGTCCAAGACGCTTCATAGGAGTAGCCTCCGCTATCGCATTCCTTTGTTCCTCTGTCATGACCTGGATCATATCTGTTTCAATAAGACCAGGCGCAATAGAATTAATTCTTACTGCCGGGGCCCAACCTTCTGCCACGTTTCTTGCCAAGGCAATTACAGCAGCCTTAGAAACCCCATACGCTGCCTGAGATGCACGGGGTCGCAACCCCGCAATTGATGCAATACAAACGACCCTGCCGAAACCACGGGATCGCATTCCTTTACCAACCTCGATCAGAGGAAGATACGTCCCGTCCACGTTTACTTCCATCATGCGTTTGAAGGACTGAAAGTCCATCTCTGACGGGGGCTCAATCTCAGCCACGCCAGCGTTAGTCACCAGAAAGTCTATGGGGCCAAGACTCGATTCGGTTTCCCGGACCATTCTAGACACCTCTTCAGGCTTCCCCACATCTGCTTGAACAGTGACTCCTTCGCTCCCCAGAGCCTTAATGTCAGACAGAGTAGCGTCTGCGGCATCTTTGTTATTTTGGTAGTTTACCGCCACTTTGGCTCCATCTGAAGCCAACCGGTGGCAGATAGCCCTCCCAATCCCGCGGGATCCACCGGTAACAAGCGCGACCTTCCCTTCCAATTCGTTCTCACTCATTCCAAGCTCTCCATCCTTTGCATTGAACATACTTAACGAGCAGAAAATTTTTCCGTATCATAACCGATGCCAGTCGCAAAAACGACTGAGCGGATGTTATGTCAGACCGGCCGCCAAGCCTCTCATTTTCATTAACTTGACTAGGTCAGAGTAACCATGAAAACACACCAAGTTGGCAACATAGAAATCAGCCAAATCATTGAAATGGAGGGTCCGGATTGGGCACCCCTAACATTTTTCCCGGACTGCACAACCGAAATGCTGCAATCACAACTGGATTGGCTGCAGCCTCGCTTTCTTGACCCGATCAACGGGCGTTTGATTTTTGCAACCCAGAGCTACCTTGTAAGAACCACACACCACAACATACTAATTGACTCCTGCGTAGGCGAACACAAAGAAAGGGCCTACAGCCCCGCTTGGAATCTTAGGACAAATACCGACTACATCGCGAAGCTGGAAGCGACTGGCGTATCTGCTGACTCCATAGACTATGTCCTGTGCACCCATCTACATCCGGATCATGTTGGCTGGAACACCCGGTTGATTGACGGAAGGTGGGTTCCTACGTTCCAAAACGCGAAATATATCTTTGCTAAAACCGAATACGAGTTTTGGAAAACAAAATCAGCGAAACACCCAACAAAGTACGATGATGGGTGTTATATAGATAGCGTGTTGCCAATCGAAGAAGCGGGACAGGCCATAGTAGTCGCAGACACCCATAATCTCAACGACGAGATAACTCTTGAACCGTCACCAGGGCACACTCCAGGCCATACTAGCGTGAGGATTCAATCCAATGGGAGCCATGCTGTCTTTTCTGGGGATCTTATTCACAGCGTCCTCCAATGCGTCTACCCGGATCTGGTCTCGCGTGCATGTTTTGACAAAGCACTGGCACGACAAACCAGAAAATCATTTCTTCAAAGTGCATGCGAGGCTCGGACCCAAGTCTTTACTGCCCACTTCCCCTCACCATCAACTGGTCATATCGAGCCCGCTCGGGAGTCCTATAGGTTCGCCTACATTGGTGAATAAAAATTCTTACCTAGGCCTGGAGGCGAAAAATCGCGGTTTGGTGGATTGGTAGCGGAAATACAGTGCGTACTAGACGAGCAAAATAACGACTTCCTTATAGCTACACGTTCCGCTAATGTAGGGGCCGTTTTTAGGTAAAGTCATTGGTCTAGAGATAGATTTAAACTGGATGTTAAGGGCTCCGCGGCTGACGACGGGTCAGCAAGCTTGGGAGGGAAGCTGGCGCGAAATCTAGGGCATCTTGAAATATCCAGTTCGTAAATTGGGCTAACACCCAGCAACCCAGAGGCACATTTCAGGAACTTGATACGCAATGGAATACAAGTCACCAAATTCAATTGATGAAGCCGTGGCGCTGCTAGCAGGCGCCGGCGGTAAGGCCCGCATTTTAGCGGGTGGCACTGATTTACTAGTCCAGATTCGCATGGGATTTGCAAGTCCTGAGCTAATCATAGACATTAAAAACATTCCCGAACTGAGGGCGATAACGTCTTCAAAAGGGGCCATCCGGGTAGGGGCCGCTGTAAGCGGCGCAGAACTGGGTGAACACGCCGACGTGTCGAAAGCGTGGCCAGGAGTGGTGGAGGCAACGGAGTTGATTGGCTCTACACAGATACAAGGTCGCGCCTCGCTGGGAGGCAACTTGTGTAATGCCTCTCCTGCAGCTGACACGGTGCCAGCTCTTGTCGCCGCTGGGGCCGTTTGCCGAGTTGTCGGGACAGGCGGGGAACGGAATGTGCCTGTGGAGGAAATTACCACAGGGCCCGGGAGCACCTCGCTGGGAGATGACGAATTTGTTGTTGATTTTGATTTCCCAGTAAGGCCTGCACGCTCCAGCGATGCTTACCTGAGATTTATTCCACGAACAGAAATGGACATTGCGGTTGTTGGCGCTGGGGTCAGCCTGACCTTAGCAGAAGATGGTTCGTGCCAAGATGCTAGAGTTTCGTTAGGGGCAGTGGCTCCTACTGTGGTCTTGCTTGAAGAGGGGGCCAAGGCGCTAATTGGTACAACAATAGACGAAGGCGCCCTTAAGGAGCTCGATAGCGCTGCCAGGGCGGCTTGCAATCCCATTAACGACAAACGCGGGACCATAGAATTTAGGACAGATGTAGCCGGCGTACTTGCAAAGCGGGCGGCATTAATTGCCAAAGAACGGGCGGAGGTCAACTGATGGCAAGACAACATATAACTACGGAAATTAACGGCGAGCCTCAGGACTTTCTTTGTGATGTCGAAGAAACCCTTCTCGACGTACTGCGCGACGAGTTTCACCTAACGGGAACGAAGGAAGGATGTTCCTCTGGTGACTGTGGGGCGTGCAGCGTCATGATAGACAATCGCCTAGTTTGCTCCTGCCTAGTGTTGGGGGTAGAGGCACAAGATACAAAAATTGAAACCATCGAGGGCATGGCCAATGGCGACCGCCTTCATCCTCTACAAACAAAATTTCTTGAGGAAGCAGCTCTACAGTGCGGGTTTTGTACACCAGGGTTTTTGGTAGCAGCCAAAGCTCTATTGGATAGAAATGATAATCCAACAGAAACGGAAGTCCGTTTCTGGCTGGCCGGAAATCTCTGTAGATGCACTGGATATGACAAAATTGTACGGGCCGTGATGGACGTAGCAGCTGACATGAGAGGGNCTTGAAAATGGCAACTGAGAAGCAAGAATTTAAATGGGTTGGNACACGACCAATACGGCCTGATGGGATGGATAAAGTTACNGGTCGCGCNAAGTTTGGAGCTGATCTCCATCTGCCTGGAATGTTAATAGGGCGCGTATTACGCTCTCCCCATGCACACGCTAAAATTCTNTCTGTCGATACTAGCGAAGCGGAAAAATTACCAGGCGTAAAAGCNGTAGTTTCCGGCAGTGACTTNCCACCAGTACCACCTATCGTTTGGGAAGCTTCCGGAGAAACTCCGGTAAACTTTCGTGATCTAGCCCGAAATGTAATGGCAAGAGATAAAGCACTGTATGACGGCCATGCCGTAGCTGCCGTGGCGGCCACNTCCGCCNTTGTAGCAGAAAAAGCATTAGGACTGATTAAAGTTGATTACGAGGTTTTACCTCACGTCATAGATGTNGAAGAAGCGATGAAGCCAGACGCACCNGTGCTCCATGATGACATCTTCACGGAGGGGGTTTCACCNACACCAGACAAGCCTTCCAACATCGCAAAAAAAATGGANTTTNTTTTAGGNGACATCGAAAAAGGTTTTAAGGAAGCCGACGTTATANTNGAGCGCGACTTTNCCACAAAGCCCGTACATCAGGGTTANATTGAACCCCANGCGTGCGTGGCAGATGTNTCNGAAGACGGGAAGATTTTTATCCACTGCAGTAGCCAGGGGCAGTTTATGGTCCGCCAATTCACGGCTCGNACACTGGATGTCGACATTTCTCAAATTACCGTTAATCCGGCNGAAATAGGTGGTGGCTTTGGCGGNAAAACAACGGTTTATCTCGAACCAACAGCNGCGCTCCTTTCTCGCAAAACTGGACGACCGGTAAAAATGGTTATGAGNCGNACCGAAGTCTTTAGAGCNAGTGGNCCAACGTCGGGTGGCACTGTTAAGGTNAAAATNGGNGCAAAAAAAGATGGCACCTTAGTGGCCGCNCAGGCAAANTTGGCCTACCAAGCCGGTGCCTTTGCTGGCTCGCCAATTGGNCCAGGATGCATGTGTGCGTTTGGCCCCTACGATATAAAAAACGTCCACGTTATCGGCTACGATGTGGTTACAAACCGGCCTAAGGTAGCAGCATATAGAGCGCCCGGGGCGCCCATATCCGAATATGGCGTNGAGTGTGTTTTAGATGAAANTGCTACCGAGATTGGCGTAGATCCCCTTGAAATNCGNGAGAAAAATGCCGCGCGNCAAGGCACCAAAGCAGCCTATGGACCAACCTTTGGACCCATCGGCTTTGCGGATACGTTGGAAGCAGCCAAAGCCCACCCCCACTACTCTGCCCCCCTGGGCAAAAACCAAGGCCGTGGGGTAGCTTCCGGATTCTGGTTCAATATTGGCGGCGATTCAACTGCCAGTGTTCACATCAACGAGGACGGAACGGCTTCGGTAATGGAGGGAAATCCAGACATCGGCGGCAGTCGGGCTTCGATGGCCTTGATGGCCGCTGAAGTGCTCGGAATCGACTATGAAAAAATTCGCGTAACCATCGGGGACACAAGTTCGGTGGGATATAACTTTTTGACGGGCGGCAGCCGGGTAACATTTGCTAGTGGCAAAGCCGTCGTAGAAGCGGCCAAAGGAGCCGTAGCTGAACTTTGCAACCGAGCAGCAAAGATCTGGGAAATTGATGCAGATGCCGTCGAATGGGTGGATGGAGAGGCGCGGCCTGCCGGAGATAACGCGGGTAAGTTTGATCCACTCCCCCTCAGTACATTGGCTGGCATGGCTGGCAAGACCGGCGGCCCCATAGGAGGACATGCATCACTTAACGTGAAGGGCGCAGGACCTGGCTTCGGAACTCACATCTGCGATGTAGAAGTAGATGAGGAGACCGGAAGAGTGTCCGTTGTCCGCTACACAGCCGTTCAGGATGTGGGACGCGCAATCCATCCGAGTTACGTAGAAGGACAACTGCAAGGTGGAGTTGCCCAAGGTGTAGGATGGGCACTCAACGAGGAATATATCTACGATAANGAAGGGCGNCTGGATAATCCAGGATTTCTCGACTACCGAGTGCCTGTTGCCTCTGATCTCCCAATGATCGACACCGTCCTAGTCGAAGTTCCCAACCCCAACCATCCATTTGGGGTCCGAGGTGTNGGAGAGGTTCCCATAATTCCTCCGATGGCAGCTGTNGCAAATGCCNTATCTTCAGCGCTTGGAGGCNTTCGGATGAGTGAACTTCCCATGTCGCCGCCAAAGGTTCTAGCTACACTGCGTAACGGGAACGGAAAGGCCAGCTAAAACATATGGCAAAAGTGGCAATTCCCGCCGGTTTGAGCAAACAATACACCGGCGGGAAAACGGAATTTGAGATTGACGCCTCCACGGTTCGTGCAGTCATTCGTAAGCTAGATGCTGAGTATCCAGGAATTGGGAAAGCGATAGAAATTGACATGGCAGTGGCAGTNGATGACGAAATATATCAGGAGCCACTTCTTGAAACCGTTAATCCAGAGAGCGAAGTTTATTTTCTNCCTCGGATTGGTGGGGGTTAGGGGCGTCACCACCTTTGTTTACTCCCTCNCGGAAANCCCTGCATNTCACCATCACCCGCCAATACGGTCATTAGGCCAGCCCGCATACAGTTGATAGCTGGTACTTGATAGATACCCCGCGTCTATCGGGAGAATCGTTCCTGTAATTGCTTTAGCGGCCGAAGAACATAGGAAATGGATTCCATCCGCAATTTCTGAAGGCTCGACCATCCTCCCCAGAGCACTCTGTGCTTTCATTTTTTCCTCATCCCGAAAACCTTGGTAAATCCGCAGCTGCATCTGCTCACTTCTCACATAACCTGGCAACACGGCATTAACCCGGACCCCACTGGGACCCAAATCGGCGGATAGTATTGATGTCAACTGATCGATTGCCGCCTTACTGGGAGAATAGGCGAGAAGGGGGAATACTCTGACCGCGGACGTCGATGAAATATTGACGATCCAACCTTCGCCCATTGCAATCATGCCAGGAACAAATCCACGGCAGCACATGAAAGTTCCTCTATAGTTAACCGCCCAAATTTTATCGTGCTCCTCCACGTCAAGATCCACTAGACGAGCTGGATTCTGCAACAACCCTGCAGAATTTACTAGCACCGATGGTGGACCACAGCGGCCCCCCACCCGCTCTACTAAGTCTGAAATGGAGCGATCGTCCGCTACATCGACATATTCAAAGAATGCGGTTCCCTCCCCTGCAGTAATCTCTTCCGCGACCGCGGCTCCACCCTCTTCATTTATATCGGCAACCACTACGGTATCTCCTTCCCCTGCAAACCGGAGAGCCGTTGCTCGGCCGATACCACTCCCTCCACCAGTAACCATTACAACTCGCTTTGAGTCCATAAATCTCAATTCCTCCCTTCCTACTTTCAACTAAATGCCCATTTGATGGGTAGGTTACACCCCCACTATCGGGGCTACCCCAATGCCAATCAAATGCGTTGCGGGAATTCCAGACGACTAATCACTGCAAACGTATAAGGCCACACCTCGAGAAAACCGTGGTTGTGGCCTTATACTAACGAAACAGCTATCCAAGCCGGATTACGCCGCGTCGGAAAATACAATCTTTCCTGGTTGGGAAAGAATTTCCATACGGCCGTCACCCTGTAGTTCCTTCAAAATTGGTTCAGATACCTCAATCTCCCCGAGGCTCAGTGTGTTGCGGATTCTCACAATCCGTGCGTCTTCCGGTTCAATACCTATCAGTGTTTTGACCGCCAACCTCACAGCATCCTGGGCAGTCTTCATCGGGATGGGAACACGTGCACCCTCCAGGGCCGTCGCCGTAACCATATTTGCATATGTGGAGGCAAAGTCTACGCGCCTTAGCAAGCGATGTGTAATAACGTGCGCCGATCCAATTCCCGATGCATTCCCGTGTGTCTTATCAGTGAGATCAAGAATTACCGTCTTCTGCACCCGAGGGACTTCAAACCCTGGCGTGTCTCGATCGCCAGTAACGTTGGGATCCGCGCCTGCTCCACTAATTTCCTTCCCAATCTCATCAATGACAAGCACGTCTATATCTTCAATATAAAGCTTGGCCATAAGCTCTTTAGCACGAGCCTGCAATTTTGTCTCTTCGACAAATAGGTTTTCTGCGGACAGTGCCTGTACAATGGCCGTATCATCGTACGCATCTTCCACCATTCCGATTCCAAACAGGAATGGCTGACACTCCATTATGGCTTTAGCCGCCCGAGGAAGAATATCACCAAATTCCGCGATGGGATGGTTGCCATGAAGGGAGGTAGCGCCATTAATTTTTCCCATCCCTATGGTCATCATCTTGACAACCCCACTCTCTATTTCACCGCGAAAGCTAGTGTGAGGCTTGACGCGGTTGATCAACACAACACCATCCGCCTCGTGCGCGTATTTATCCATATGGACTTTTGTGCCATCTTCCAACTCTGCAACAATCACTGTGTCCATGGTTGCTCGAACCGGTGCGCCCATATTTGATTCGGTTACGCCGTACCCAGCGAGCAAAGCTTCCTGACCCTCAGCTGTGCCACCTGCATGACTACCCATCGCCGGGAAAATAAACGGCTCGGCACCAAGGCCTTTTAGGGAAGCAATGAGAGCTTTTACAGCCGTATCAATATTGGCCACTCCACGGCTGCCCACTCCAACAGCAATCTTTGCACCGGATTTAATTTTGTTCTTAATATCCGCTCGACCCATCTCATCTGTTACCGCCTTGCCAACATCATCAATCTTATGATGTTCGAACGCCTGGCGTACCCGGGCCATTTGGGGCAAATCAAAGTCTAACCCACCCGCAATATTAAACTTAAGATCCTCGTGCACGATCTTTCCTTCCCTCTGCTTTTTGACGGCCGTGGATATATTTTCCCTGGCCAGCATAATTAATTCTCGTCACATACTATCACGTCGGCCGACAAAGCCAAAATTCTTCTCAGCGTTAACGGGTGCGCCCCAAATTTCCAGTCAGGCAAGGATCCTATTCAAGATGCACCCACTCTCTCAGCCCGCAACGCGGAACGCCTAACCTTTCCAGCGTCATCACGTAAAGAAAAA
>PAIW01000058.1 GCA_002710885.1 Chloroflexota bacterium
ATATATGACCAGATGGGCCGACGATGTGGCTATGCGCTTAAATTCTGCGATTGTCTCTTGCAGCGGGAAGTAATGCACCGAGTTGAACGCTGTGATGAAGGACATGCTGGAATCGTCAAGGTTCGTGTCATCAGACACTCCGAGTTTCCAGTCCATGCTCAGCCCTGCCCCCTGGGCGATTTCGTTTGCCTGAACGAGCATGTTCTGACTAGGATCAATCCCCACTGCGCTTGTCACGTTAACTCCGTTGGACTGCATCTGTTCAATCAGCGCCATGATATAGCGTCCTGTGCCGCAGCCTATAGAGCAAACCGAGTGCTCGGAGCCTTCTATGGAATCTGCCAGAAATGTGATCGGCTCCATGTCCAGAGTGCGGTAGCGGTTGTAATCGGTCGCCAGCCTCTGGAAGTGGGGCGTTTCAGTATCCTTTCGCTCCATCATGCTGAGGTGTTCCTTCCGATCCACGGGCTGAAACTCGAGTCCGCCATCGGCAGTTCGGTGGTTTGAATCTGGACCTGGGACTCCTCGATCCAGTCAACAATTCCCGTAATAGGGTCAACATGGTCGACTTTAGGGTCAACACCAAGGAATTGCTCAATCGAAAATGTGGTCGGGAATGCCAGGAAGGGGACTTCACAATCCAACGCGATTCGGCAGTCGTTGAGAGAATCGCCAACAAATATCATCTCTGAACGGTCTACGTTGTGATGCGTCTCTAACCACCGGAAATGAGGCTCGCCTTTGTGAAACTTGTCATCCCTGAAGCCGAGAACTGTGTCTATCTGGCTGAGGAACTGCCTNGCCANGTGATCCACGTTCTGCTGCAGGTTATTAGATGATATTGCGATCTGCAATCCAAGATCACGTAGTCTGTCGAAGATATCCTCAACCTCGGGCCGGAAGGAAGCGTCATCAAGATTTTCGACCTTCCATTCCTCAAATTGGTGTGCAACATATGCGTTCTTGTGGTTACGAGGGAAGAGAACCTCTAACTGCTGTTTGAAGGGCAACCCGGAGGTCTNCATATACTGGGAGTATCCTGTTTCAAGAAGTAGCCCATAGTGTTGTTCCATGAGTATGGCGGCATGGTTGGCGAAACCTCCCATCGTGTCGACCAACGTGCCGTCAAGATCAAACACTACGAGCTTAACTTTATCCATATATTTGCCTGCTTTACTTAATCGGNGCTCCGTACGTTCAACACGCTGTTGGTTCGTTTATTCGTATTGCGTGCGCCATTTCGAAAATCATCCTGAGAGAATGGCGCAGGCGCATTACGATATTTGACGATTCAAAAATGCAAACTGACGACTGGATTGCTCCAACTGATGACGGCCGTAATTGATGCCACCAGCACCAGTCTTGAGGGGTGGGACCTAACTGGCTGCGAAGATGCGCCGCAACCGCTCCGCCAATCCCGACATCGTTGCCTAGTTATCGGGCGTGCGGACGATCTGTTTCAGGCCACTGGACGACCTGGTTCTGAGTACCTGCNNGGAAGCTATAGGGCTGTCCNCAGCCATACGACAGCNCTTCTNAAATTNCGCCATCGGCTTCCCTNGAAAGANATATGGAGCCGACACTGCGGTGGACATATGATTCCGACAGTTGGCCCTGAATTTCAATNGTCAATATGGTCTATTGCCCGTTCTGGTTCTGAATCGTCGCCGATCTGGGCGGTCTTAACTCCAAAACCTGAAACCCATGCTCAACACTAAATGTCAAGTTATATTCGGGCCTGAAATGACGCAATGTTTAAGGGNCTACGACGAGGTGNCACATACTAACAGCGGCGCGCAGATATGTCAAAAGCGTATTTGAGTTCCGAGAGTCAACCACGACAGACGCCAACNAAGCGCTGTGTGTCCGAGGCTTGTATTCTAACGTCCAGTGGAAATGACACACCGTCGCCAAAGGATTTCGGGATTGTTCAGGCTAGAAACTTGATGCACACTGGCATAGGGACTTTTATCACGCTGCCAGTGGTGATTAACATNCCAGTTTCATCGTTGATTCGGAATGTGAATATAGAATCGCTGTCCTGGTTTTCGGCCAGCATGAACTGTCCAGATGGGTCGATGGCGATGTTCCGGGGCGTCCTGCCCTGGGTCGACGCCCAGCCTCGCGGNGTCAGCCCGCCCGTGTCGGGATCGATCTCGAAGATTGCTATGCTGTCATGTCCGCGGTTGGATCCGTAGAGAAAACGCCCGTTGGGGTGGATGTGCAAGTCCGCCGTGTGACTGGTCTCCAAGAAGTCCGCTGGGAGAGTGGTGACCGTCTGAAATTCTTCGAGACTGCCGCTTNCGGGGTCCCANTTGAAGGCNGTAACCGTGTTGCCAATCTCGTTCAGGACGTAGGCACGTGTTCCGTCNGGATGGAAGGCGAAGTGTCNAGGCCCAGCCCCTGGNGCAACNTGCACGAAGGCCGGTTTGTTGGCNANTAGATTNCCAGAGTCCAGGTCCAACTGGTAGATCATGACCTTGTCCATTCCCAGGTCGGGCGCGTAGATGAATCTGTTGTTGGGATCAAGATTCACCGAATGGGCGTGCGGCTCCNNCTGACGATGGGGGNTGACNCTGGAGCCTTCGTGCTGGATAAATTCGGACATTTCACCCAGGCTCCCGTCGNTNTGTATAGGCAGTACGCAAATGCTTCCGCCCTGATAGTTGGCGACGATGACGTGGGCGCCCGTGGCATCCACAGTCAGATGGCANGGGCCTGGGCCTCCAGTGGACTGCTGGTTCACGTAGGCAAGGTCTCCGGAGTCGGGAGAGACAGAGTAGGAATACACCGCACCGGTGGGCCGACCGCAATGCTCGTTGATCTCGGCCACTGCGTAAAGATGGGAGTTGTCGGGACTCAGTGCCAGGAACGTCGGATTCTTGATGCCTCCGGTAACGGCCACCCGTTCCAGCACGCCGGTTGAATTGTCCATTCGATAGACGTAGATGCCTTCGGACGTCGTGCGTGTGTAGGTTCCGACGAATAGGAAGGTGTGCTGGGACTGGGTCATGGCGTCGTCCTCAGAAGCTATGTGTTGGTGTCACGGGCAGCGACATTGTATCTCAAAGGCGCTGAGTCCATTTATTCAAACCAAAAACTCGCGCACCGTCTCGCAGAAGAATTGAGGATTGTCCACAGGGACGAGATGCCCGGATTTTGGAACCTCGATCAGCGTGGCGTTCTGGCCGCGAGAGGCCATCTGTTGAGCAGCATTGGTGGTTAGCAGGTCTGACTGGTCGCCCCGAATAATGAGAGTGGGTTGGGATATGGACGACCACATGCCCCATAGCATCGCCGAGCCGTCGCCTCCGGCAGAGTCCAGAATCGTGTCTACGCCTGGGTCATATCGCCACTCCAGACCGTTTGAGCCTGGTTTTAAGCTGTGTTGGATTTGATGGCGCATCTCGGTTTCGTCGGCCAGCGAGTTGCCTTCTAAAGCCCATTGGTATGCCGCATCGAGGTCATCGAAAGTCAGAGGCCTGGAGCCGGCGGATTCGCGGATGGCGTTTATGCCCTCCTCGGCAAGATCGGGGCCAATGTCCACCACGATCAATCTCTCGACAGCATCTGGATTCATCGCCGCCAGTGCGATGCCGACAATCCCTCCCAGCGAGTGCCCAATCAGGTCAACAGGCCCCAATCCCAAAGACGCTATGAATTCGCCGACATCAGTGACATATTCCAAGACACTGTATTCGCCGCTGGGNTTTCGAGCGCTGTCTCCGTGNCCCCGCATCTCNGGGGCCAGAGGTCGACGTATCNATCTGACNGCCTCGGCCAGTCTGTCCCACTCCCGCGCATGACCGTGGATGCCGTGNAGCATCANGAAAGTTCGGNGCTCGTCGGCTCCCCAGTCCAGNTAGCGNAGCGTNGTCCCATTGACCTCGACGAATTTTNCCACTACCACCGATGAAGCTCCGGCAAGACTTCCCTGCCCACGAGTTCGATATGTTCNTGCGTTNCCTTCTGAGACATGCCTGGATANTAGAGGCGCATAGCAACNTGAGTGACGCCGAGNTCTCGGTATCGCGCNAGCTCCTCGATNCAGTCNTGAGGGCTGCCGATGACGAAAGCGCTGTCGGTCTGAGTCTCGATGTCNCCTGTCACAATGTCGGCAAGCTCATCGTTNGAACCCTGGAACCCGTGGGCGCCATAAACTTCGTACTTGCGCTGGAATCCCGCGCTGGCCTTCTCCAACGCTTCGGTTCGGCTGTTGGCGCAAAAGAACTCCCTTAGCAACACGATGTCNTCNGGCGGCGGGTGTCCGTTCCTGTCCAGCTCTTCGCGATAAATGTCGATGTGGCGTTTGGTGACCTCGTAGGACTGAGCGGGNCCGATGAAAAGNGTGTGCCCTTCGCGNCCAACCCTTCGGACGGCGGGGTCGCTCATNGCGGCCANCCAAATNTTGGGATGAGGCTTTTGATACGTTCTGGCGGTGGGCCGAGCGTTGGACACATCGAAGAAACGCCCGTGATGNGTCACNTCGTCCTCGGTCCACAGGCGAATCATAAGCTCCAGAGCTTCGGAGTTGCGGGCCGCCCTGTGTTTAAGACTGGTCCCGAAAGCCTCGAACTCCTCCGGTCGGTATCCCAGCCCCAGGCCGAGGATGAATCGTCCCTCGGAGATGTGGTCGATGGTTGCGACCTGCTCGGCGATGTCCACGGGATTCAAAAGTGGAAGCAGCAGGACGGATGTCGCCAGTTTCATGTTCCCNGGCTCCGCGGCCAGCCTCGCCAGCACAGGCAGAGGCTGGAAGTGCTGGAATGGATCAATCAAATAATGATGCGCCCAACAGTAGATATCNAATCCGGCATCCCGCGAGGCNCGGAACTGCTCNANTTGGTTTTGCCACTGTTGTTGCAGGCCNACNGAGNCCCTGTCGACGACTTGACCAACCTGGTATCCGACTTCCATTGTGTTCCCTTTCTTTCAGNGCANGCCTGTNGGCGTCCAGAATGGCGAAGTTGACAGGCAANTCNCAATACTNATCACCATGNNNAATTANCTCTCTCCAGTTGCNATGTGATCAGGGAGGNTCTCCTTNAGCNCCCTGATATGCTCTGGCCCCGTGCCGCAACACGATCCNATTAGCTGAACTCCCATGNCTACCCATTGCCTTGCGTGAGCCAGATAGTCANNNGGAGTGATTATATCGTCNAATTGCCANTCTNGGCGCATCATGTCGCTAGAGTGAGCATAGGCNCCCAATGGGNCGTTCCATGAGGAGTCTCGAAGCACNTCCAGCGCCGAAGATGTCTGCTCGACAGCCGTGTGCATTACAGNCAATAACGANCCGNCTATTGGCAAATTTCTCTGAAGGAAATCCTCAAANGNGGGGCCACTGCCATATCCGNGGCGNTCGCCGATACGGACGANGGCGTGGTCGTCAATCCAGCAGGTAAAACCGATCCACACGGGNAGACCTGTCAATATGGCAGATTCTATGGCAAGGACGGCCATATCGACATCCCGCATCATCTCCAGAAGGATGAGGTCGCACCCAGATTCGGACAGTATTTCGGCCTGCTCACGAAAATTAGTCCTGGCTTGATCTTCAGAAGGCCGGGGCCTATTCGAAAAATTGCCCTGGATGTCGCTATCCCAGCCTGGAAAGTGGGATATCGAGCCTGCGATGGCCACATCCCTGCCATTTGCCGCCGTGTCTCTGGCTCGCAGGGCAGCATCCACGGCTCGTTGGTTGATCTCGCGAACCTGTGCGTCCCGTCCGACAGTCTCTAGAGTTATCCGGGACGTGGCAAAGGTATTGGTCGTGATTATATCCGCGCCCGCGTCGATGTACTCCTCATGGACCTGCTGGACGACATCCGTGTGGTCCAGATTGCNCATAGCNGACCACGCGCCGTTGGNGTTGGACAGGCCCTTNCGCTCAAGCTGCGTCGAAGTGGGGCCGTCCAGAATCANAACGTCNCCGCGGNCCAGGCGTTCGAACAAACNTGTCATGATTGGGCTTGCTATGTGACCGACNCTCCGTTTTGAAACGGNTGNTGCTGTATNNTTGCCAACTCTTCCACAGGGATGTGGCAGTTAATGATGTGACCTTCGCCGTNCGNCCCTGCTTGCTCTGGAGGCGTGGATGTGTCACAGATGTCGCCGATCTTCCTNGGACATCTACCGGCGAAGAAGCAGCCTTTGAAGGCNGAGTGCAGCGTGGGCACCGAACCCTCCANCCTGATCTGGTTTTGCNNNGCTNCCGGGTCNGGGATGGGCGCGGCTGANAGCAGAGCCTCNGTGTATGGGTGNGATGGACTGCCAAGCACCGCTTCGGAAGGGCCATACTCGGCGACGTGACCAGCGTACAGCACAAGGATGTCGTCGGACACGTAACGNACAACTCCCAGATCGTGAGTGATGAACACGTAAGAGTTTCCGGACTCTCGNTGGTGTTCCTCTAGNAGGTTCAGCACCTGAGCCTGGACGGACACATCCAACGACGACACCGCCTCATCTGCCACGATCAGNTCGGGGCNGGCGGCGAACGCGCCNGCAAGCGCAACACGCTGCTGCTGGCCTCCNCTCAATTCTGAGGGNGGCCTGTCNAGGTANGATGGGTCGAGGCCTACAGCTTCCAGNAGNTGTTCGGCNCGCTCTCTGCTTTCGTCACGACTCAAACCNGCGAACTTCCTCAACGCNCTGATGATGGAGTGNCGTATAGGCAATTTGGGGTTCAACGATGCNGTGGGATTCTGAAAAACCATACGCATTGCGGCTCGTTGTTCNTTGGACCTGTGTTGNACTCCNTCTGCCAGATTCTGNCCNCGNAGTTCCAGTTTTCCGCCATCTTTGGGAACTAGCCCCACAATGGCTTTTGCNGCCGTGCTTTTNCCTGACCCACTCTCTCCCACGACGCCCAGCGTCCGACCGGTTCCCACTTTCATATCCACGTCGATGAGCGCGCGAACACGCTGTTGCACGGGCGGGCCGAAAAACAGATATTTCTTGCGCTCTCGTCCGTAAAATTTTCGTAGACTTTGAGCGTTCAGCACCGGGATCGGCTCTTCGGGGATCAACTCCTTCTTTCGTTCCTGTACCTCGCCCCAGACGCCAGAATGCACATCGTCGGGGAACAGACACTTTGACAAGTGACCATCAAGATCGGTCATTGGCGGAACCTGAGCGGTGCAGGCGTCNTGCGCCANGGGACAGCGATCCGCAAACAGGCAGGANTCGCCNCCTTCAATTTGGGCGTCNANCACCGAGCCTGGAATACTGCTGAGTTTGCGCTCAATACCGTCGTCTCCCGGAGGCCGAGGCACACAGGACAGCAGACCCGCAGTGTATGGATGTCGCGGGTTCTTGAAAAGCTCGNCGACTGTCGCCTGCTCGACAATCTCGCCCGCGTACATGACCGCCACNCGGTCNGCAACTCTGGCGATTACGCCCAGGTTGTGACTCACGAACAGGATNCCCGCGTTNACTCGGTCTTTAAGTTCCACAATCAGGTCGAGGATNGTGGCCTCGGTGGTGACGTCCANGCCNGTCGTGGGCTCGTCCATGATCAGGAGGTCCGGATCGCAGGCCAAGGCCATGGCTATTACCACACGTTGCTGCATTCCACCGCTCAACTGGTGTGGGTAGCGCTGGCCAATAGCCTCTGGGTCTGCCAGGCGAACGCTCTCAAAGAGCTCTATCATTCGCTCCCGGACCTGCCTCGAATCGAGGTCGAGATGTTCGCGTAGCACTTCTTGGACCTGCGTTCCGATTCGCATTGACGGATTCAGAGACGTGGCCGGGTCTTGATAGACCATTGCGATGCGGTTGCCACGCAACTCACGGAGATCGGAATCTCCCATGCGGGCAATATCACGGCCTTCAAAAAGAATAGATCCGTCCACACGGGTCGTGCCTGGCAAATAGCCCATGATCGCAAATGCCGCGGTGGACTTGCCACAACCCGATTCGCCCACCAGACCCAATACTTCGCCACGACGAATCTCGGTAGACAGGTCTCGCACAGCCCGAACCGTGGCTCTCGGGGTGTAGAAGGTGACCGCGAGCTGGTCTAATTCAAGTAGTTGCCCTTCCGTCTGAGATAACTGGCTCATGACGCCTCCTGGGAAATGGGCAGTTGCGCGGCCTCGCGTACGCCATCGGTTAGCAAGTTGACACCCACAACCAGCGAGGCCATAGCCATGGCCGGAGCCAACGCTGCCCACGGAGCGATCGAGAGAAACTCCCGGTTCTCGCTGACCATCAGTCCCCAGTCAGGCGTCGGGGGCTGGACACCGAGGCCCAGGAACCCAAGGCCGGCAGTGAGAAGGAGAGCGAAGCTCACCCGTATTGACGCTTCCACCGCCACCACGGGAATAATGTTGGGCAGGACCTCGCGGAAGATGATGTAAAAGGACGACTCCCCCCGGAGCCGGGCACTCTGCACGAACTCCAGAGGCTTGATGGCCAGGGCCGCGCTGCGGATCACCCGGCTGTTGGCAGGCATGAAGGCGATGCCGATCGTAATTATGATCAGCCAAGCCTCCTTGGATGGCCATAGGTCGATGCCGATGCGCTGAACACCGAGGTTGATCACCAGTAGGGCCAGCAGCAGGCCGGGAAACGCCAGAAACACGTCAACGCCTCGCATGATGACTTGGTCTGTCTTGCCCCCAATGTACCCACTGGTCATCCCCACGATGGTGCCCANGGTGATGCCAAGGGCNGTCCCGATGAACGATATCCAGATTATCGAGCGCGCCCCGGATACCACCCGGCTTAAAACGTCGCGGCCGAACCCATCAGTGCCNAGTAGGTGTTCCATCGACGGCCCTGTCAGTCGTGTCTTCAGGTTCTCGCTGGTGAAGTCGGTAGGGGAGTACGGTGCCAGNAACGGTCCGAAGATGGCCAGGAAAAGGTGGAACGCNACTATGGCGAACCCTATGCGGCCCGAGTTGGTCCGAAGGGCGATTGACAGCCCCCGCCGGGCCTTCTGGCTGGCCCCCTTTAGCAGGCCGTTTGCGCCCCCAGTCGTAACCTGGCTGTCCAACTCCTCTATGGCCATCACGCGACCCTGATCCGCGGATTGAGGGCCCCGTACAACAGGTCAGCCGCCAGGTTGCTGAAGGCGTACACAGAGGCGATGGCTAACGCCGTGGACTGGAGNAGTCGGATGTCGCGGGTGTCGATAGCCGCCAACAGCAGCCTTCCAATTCCTGGATATGCGAANATGCTTTCGACGATGATCAATCCACCGAACATCCAGCCGACGTTGTTGGCGATGACAGTGATGGTCGGAAGTANCGCGTTGGGCAGCACGTGACGNATCACCACCCGATGCATGGGCAGCCCTTTGAGAATTGCCGTGCGGACATATTCGCTGTTCATCACCTCGATGACGTTGGACCGCGCCATGCGCAGAATATATGCGAAAAGCGCCCCGGTGATTGTCAGGATGGGTAACACCAGCACCTCGGGTCTTGACCAGACGGCTTCCCCCGGTAGCATTATGCTGGACGATGGGAGCCACTCCAGCCACGAGGAGAAGAGCAATATCAGCAGGATTCCCGTCACAAACTCCGGGAGCGAGATCGTTAGGAGACTCCCCTGGCTCAGCAGCCGGTCCAGTTTTGTGTCGGGATGCACTCCCACCCACACGCCGGCGGCAAGCGACGTGGGCACNGCCACCAGGAAGGCGACCACTGCCAGAATGGCGGAGTTACGCAGGCCTGTTTTGACCATCTNGAAGATCGGCACGCCCGAACGAGGTGACACTCCCAGGTCACCCCCGAGCAGACCCCACTGCCAGACTTGCTCGTCCGACGTGGCCCACGCACTCAAGTCCCCGGACTCGCTCACCTTGACGGTGAGGCCGTTCAGCGGCCTGGTTGTGGTCACTTTTTNACTGGAGGTTGACCCATCATCCGAGTCGAGGATTTCCTGGCGGCCCCAGGAGTCTCCNTTGTCGNNGGTTGTCAGCACCGCGCCGTCAGCCCCAACCGCCGCGCCGAAGGCGCCATCGAAAGAGACTGCGCGCANCGCGCTTGTAAGAGGGATCTGGAAACCCAGCTGGGTCCAGGTAACGCCGCCGTCCTTGCTCCGTACCATCGTTCCCTCGTCCCCGACGGCCCAGGCNGTCCCGTCCTCGGCGAAGGCGACGGCATTTAGGCGCAACGACGTTGGAGAGACCGAACGTTGCCAGGTCATGCCACCATCAGTGGTCAAAAGGATCGTACCGTTCTCTCCAACCGCGACGCCGTCATCAACACCGAAGAAGGAAACCGAAAGGAGCCGCGCCTCGACGCCAGTATTTCTTCTCCCCCACGTCAAACCACCATCNGTGGAGAAAAGGATCAGCCCTTTATCGCCGGAGACCCAAGCGTGGTTGATGTCTACGAAAGCGACGTCGGTAAGCGCCAATTCTGTCCCGCTCTCAACTGGATTCCACGTGGAGAGTAGCTCTTCTTCACATGTTGAGCCGGCACATAGTAACTGTGTCTGGTCCTCTGACAGGAAGCCGCCTTCGGTGGTCCGGTAAACGATTCCATCCTCGCCGACCACCAATCCGTTTTCGGCGTCAGCGAATGCGATGGCGTTCAGAGAATCTTCAGTCCAGATCTGCCTTCTCCAACGGACGCCACCGTCCTCGGTGCTGTAGATACGCTTCTCAGAAATAGCCCAACCGATTTTAGAATCGTCAAAGGTGGTTCTGGTGATGGGCGCGATCATATCCAGCGCAACCCGTTTCCAAGTCGAGCCTCCGTCGTTGGTCTTGAACACAGCCCCTTCGGCTTCAGAAGTGCCGATAACCCAACCCAGATAACGAGCGTAGGCGGGCCGGTCCAGGCCCATTTTGTGGCGCANGTTCTCTAAAACAGTCGGTGTGGCCTGTTGGCCCAGCATGACAGACGCAGCATCCCCGGGCAGGAACTCCGTGACCGAAAAAATTATCAGGGAGACTGCCAAGAGCGTCATGAGAATCAGGCTCAGGCGAACTACAAGGAAACGTAGTATGTAACAACTCCTGTNGCGAACGTATTATGATAATTACGGAGGTGTCTTGNCGGGGNAATCCCGCGCTGGCGCGTGGCTCATGNGGAGCAAATCNGGAAGGCATATTGGAGGGTTTCTAANTNGANNCGCTGACGGTTTCGCTCAAGGGGAAGTCGTCTTCAATTTGAACCCGTGATTGGGGGGCTGGCGTGAACGTCCCCAGTGTGTACTGTAGGCCCCAGCTTCCGTGACTGGGACCTACAGCTCAGCGTAGTCTTCCAATTAGTGTCGGATTACCACACCTTGGGTTGTGAACCCCGGCCTGGTTACTNTGAGATCCACCAGTTCTCGATGAATGTCTCCGAAAGCCCCGGGTGNGCTTTGACGTCGCTCAATCGGNTACGGTGGGCGAGGATAACAGGGGGATGCATCAAGTACAAGACTGGAACATCCTCGATCAGTATCTCCTGAATCTCTCGGAAGTACTCTTTCCTCTTTGCGAGGTCAGGTTCGCCGCTCGCCAACTCCAGCAACTCATCGAAGCGTGCGTTGGAATAGTAGGATTCATTCCAAACGCCGCCACCCTTCAGTTGTACGGCGAGAGCCTCGTTGGCGGGGCGAGCGCCCCAGTTGCTCGATACCAACGGGCAGCAAGGGTTCATCCAGATCTCTTCCCAGTAAGTGGGCGCGTCATGCTTGGTTATGGTGATGTTGATCCCAGCTGCAGCAACCGATTCTTTGAGGGCCAACGCGATTTGCAGGTGTTGGTTGAACTCGGATGTATGCAACTCGGCATCGAAGCCGGATCCGGCGGGAAGGCCTGCTGCCGCTAGGTACGACTCCAGGTACGCTTTGGCCCTGGGTATNTCCTGTTTGNTAATGGGCTGTTCATCCCAGTAGTACTCGTCGTTTATCCCCACTGGATGGTCGTTGGCGTTGCTGCCACGCCCGAACAGACCTGCCTCACGAACGAAGTCNCGGTCNATGGCGTACTGGAACGCNTTTCGAAGGTCCTTGTTGTTATACGGCTCTATGTTTGTGTGGAAGTCCACCACNCGCACGCCTGCAGACGCCGCTTCCTTTATCACCACATTGGGNTTGTCGGCCAGCTGGTCCAACGCCCCGAAGCTGGGGGCAAAGAGCGCGTCGATAGCTCCGGATTTGATAGCTTCGACCCGGGACGTTGACTCGGGCATATAGTACATGATCACCTNGTCAACGAAGGGATAGCCTTGTCGCCAGTAATTNNTGTCACGCTCCANAACAGTGCGNTCTGCCGGGTTGTGTTCNCCGAGCGTGAANGCCCCTGAACCGAATTCCTTGGAGGTTATCTCTGAGATATCGATATCGGACGGGAGGATCTTGGCGTGATAGATCGTCATCAGAGCCGGCAGGAANGCATTCGCCCCTTTCAGGTCGAACGTCACGGTGTAGTCGTCAACCGCGGTTATNCTGTCAATGAANTCCAACTGCCCTTGTAGGGGGGACGCCGTTTCCGGATTGAGGACGCGGTCGAAGGTGAACTTGATGTCTTCAGCCTTCATCTCCTTGCCGTGATGGAACCTATTGCCCTCACGCACTTTGAACGTGTATTGGGTCAGCGTGTCGTTGGACGCCCAGGCCTCGAGCGCCCAGGGCGTGATGTCGCCGTCGAACCACATGACGGTTCCATTGTCGTAAGTGAGTTCGCTGTAGTATGCACTGCCCTCTGACAGTCCCATGAGGGCCGGGTCCATGGTTCCAAAGTCCATTACACCCAACTTGATAGTGCCGCCGTATTTCTGCCCGCTCGGGGCTACCAGTGCCTCGGTAGGCACCGGCGTGGCGATGACGATTTTTTCCACCACTATTGTTTCGCCGGCNACCTGGACTTCTTTNANGACCTCTTTTTCCACTATNACTNNTTCGCCGGCTACCTGGACTTCTTTAACGANNTCTTTTTCCACCACTANTGTTTCGCCGGNNACCTGGACTTCTTTAACGACCTCTTTTTCCACCACTACTTCTACAGGGACTTCTTTGATAACTTCTTTGATTATTTCAACAGGCGCCGCTGGTTCAGAAGAACAGGCCGCGANTATGANTACGAGNGCGAGACTCGTAANCAGGAACATCAGNCCCTTGGTTTTCGGNTTCGATTTTGGCAAGTTTTGCCTCCATTCTTNNCTAACATNTGGGATTTNCGGANACGCATTTCGNGTATNGNGACNNGTAAATTGTTNGTAAACCTTATCTAATATTGCGCCAAGGGTCAACTACGGCACTGGATGCTGAGGCGCCCGAGGAGCGCAGAACTCCCGATGTTGCTGTCACCCAATGCGTTCCCAGCGCGATGATTAACGACCGAGGACCGCCACTAAAAGAGGTGGTCAGCAATCAGTTTTCCAAGGGTCGAGTCGATGGCACGATTATCCTGCAAACACGGGGCATCAGGAGAACCCGATATGCGAAGGATGAGATGACCAACCATGGCAGACGGCCGTTCACAACGGACCCTGACGCGCCGTCGACTCTGTCTTCGGTAACCGTATGGACTCTCATCCTGATGGCCCGCGCTCTGATCGGATTGTTCGGTTGGCCTCTATTCCGTNGTCGTTTCCGAACCGTNGATAGTCCGGCGTGACTTCAGTGGGCGCTGACGGGGAATAACTCTTCTGAGGTGATTGGCTCGCGGATGATTTGCTGGTCAAGGGNGAACTGTATGAACGTGTCCACAGTCTTGCGGGAACTCTCAAGACCAAAGGGCAACGGGTTGCCGCCAACGATTCGCGCCATGTTTTGGATGTTGGCATCTTCACCGCTCAGTGAAGCCCCGGAGTCAAGCTGCTTCATGAGGGGCTTCTTAGCCTGCTCGAACAAGGAATATAGTTCCTCCGCAAGCCAGGGATTAGCTTCCAGTTGTTCGTTCTTGACCACCATCATATGGCTGATGGGATATATNCCGTACTCGTTAAACCATTGAGNGTCGGATTCGGCAGGCTCAGGNAACAACGGNCTNACATCTGGAGAGTCGATAGGGCCGGCTCCGATTGCGGCGTCGATCTCGCCAGACACAAGTTGNCCCGCCAGGTCGCTGTTATCGACGTACTGCNCGTATGNGGGCGCTTCGTACTCGGCCACATGCTCGTCACCCGTAATNATCCAGTTCACCGANTCAAGGTCNANACCGTAGGCGGTCTGNAGGATTNCTCGCGTCCACACGCCGGGGGTGAACGTGTAACTGCGAACTCCGACCCTGCGCCCCGCAAGGTCTTNTGGAGACTCAATGCCGGAATTCACGTTCACCGCGATGCCNCCGTGATAGAANCTGCGGGTCAGCATGATCGGCAGCCCTGTGAAGGCTTTGCCGTGTTCTCNCGCGCATATGTAAGTCGANAGGGCCATCTCGGCCACGTCAAACTCAAGGNCTCTGACCATTCGTCGAAAGATCATCGGGACGGGAGAAATCTCGACGTGTTCCANTTCAAACCTCGAAGACTTCAGGGAGCCATCTTTCAAAGGTTTCGTGTGTCCATAGTTTCCAATCGCTGTGNTCAATACCAGGTCTGACACGGGGNTGCATCTCCTAATNNCTTCAGTAAAAAAGTGTCCGNTCTAATCTGCAGCGAGTTCGTCCCACGGGCCTGGGAAATCCCCCACAGGTCTTTTTTCGTTCGTGAAGATGTTCTCCTGCGTGTACCAATCAGCNCTGTCCCGTTCGTAATAAACCTCAACGCCGTTGCCGTCAGGGTCTTGGAAGTACAGGCCCATNGANACACCATGATCTCTAGGGGTGATCTTGATATCCNGATCCAGCAGCTTCTGGTAGAACTCCTTCAGATCATCCAAGGTTTCGACCCGCCATGCGAAGTGCCCCAGCCCCACCTGTCCCGGCTGAAGCCCCGGCGCGCCCTCGGCCACCTGGGTCAGCGCGATCTCGTGAGAAAGCTCCACGTTCGCCGACAGGAACGCGGCNCGGCCTGGNATAAAGTCNTAGGTGTGNAGGCCNAGNAGGNCCNTGTACCATTCGTGAGATATTTCGACGTTCCGCACGTTGATATTCAGGTGTCCCAGATATTTCGGTCCACTCATGTTGNCTCTCCTGAAGTTTTTTANATACCTCGGCGANTGNTTGCTAATCCACTTACNACCAGATGATCGCACCCTGTTCACGNNACGTCAGGGGTTTCGTTGATGGTAGCGCTACCCTCAAAACCCGTCAATTTGCAGGAGAACAGNGNCNAAATTCCGGTGCGGTCAGACGACTACATGACGATTGGGGCAACAATNCAAAGACGATGGTAGAATTGGGCCATTCNGAGACATCCAGACCTCAGCGTTGACGAATCAAGGGGGAGAAATTGACCATCAATGGNTNCANTGGGATAAAAGGCCCTCTGGANGGCATTCGCGTGATCGACTGGACGATGTGGCAGTTCGGCCCTGTGTCGACGATGATGTTGGCCGACCTCGGAGCAGAAGTCATCAAGGTCGAATCNTTGGACGGCGACCACGGAAGGCAGTTNTCGCGAGTCAGCGGTATCGGCACGGACAANTTCGGAACCGCCACGTCGTATTACTTCGAAGCGNTGAACCGCCAGAAACAGGGAATCGCNCTGAACCTCAAACACGAGAAGGGCCAGGAGGTGATNTACCGGCTGGTCGAACAGTCCGACGTGTTCGTGCAGAACTTCCGCCAGGGAGTCGCNGAACGGCTGGGGCTGGGNTACGATGACCTAAAGAAACACAACTCGAAGATCGTCTATGGCTCCGCCACCGGTTACGGGCCGGAAGGCCCGGANTCCGGCAAACCTGCCTTCGCTCTCA
Source organism: Chloroflexota bacterium (assembly GCA_002710885.1). Next base: position 15,751 of record PAIW01000058.1, read on the forward strand.
CCGGCGAGGCCCGTTCCGGGTCGCTCTGGTGGGCAGGCCCNAACGACGACACACCCTACAACCTCCACGGCGTCGCAGACCAGATAGCCGGCATNACCCTCTCTTACGGAGTGNTGGGCGCGTTGATGTACCGAGAGCGNTTCGGCGTNGGCCAGAAGGTGGACGCCTCCCACCTCGGCAGCATGATGTGGCTNGCGGGGATGCGCGATGGCATCGCCCTGNTGGCNGGCCAGGAACCCCAGCGCCAACACCGCTCNCAATCCAACTCCGTCCTTTGGAACTCNTACGAGTGCAAGGACGGCAAGTGGATAGCCTTTTCCATGAGCCANGGCGACCGTTATTGGCCCCCTTTCTGCAAAGGNTTGGACCGACTGGANCTGNTCGNAGACCCGCGATTCGACTCAATTGAAACTCGGCGGGACAACAAGGTCGAGCTGATAAAAATCCTCGATGACATATTCATGACACGAACCCGCGAGGAGTGGGGCAAGGCTATGGANGCCGCCGGTGACACCATCTGGGAGAACATCCAATCCACCCTTGACCTGCCTGACGACCCCCAGGTCATCGCCAACAACTACCTGGTGGACTTCGACCACCCGACCCTTGGCCCGACCAAGTGGCACCAGTTGCCCCTGACGTACAGCGAGACGCCTCTTTCCACCCGAAAGATGGCGCCGACCCTGGGCGAGAACACGGAGACCATTCTAACTGAAATGCTGGACTATACCTGGGACGACATCGCAGAGCTGCANGACGAGGGCGTGATTTTGTAGAGGTCACAGGTATCAGGTTTTCAGGTGTCAGGGCAAAAATTCCGAACACAAAACAAGGGAGAAATAATGGCAGGACCAACGATCAAAGTAGGCAACGTAGAAATGATCGCCCTAACCGACACGGCCTCGACGCGGGATCCGGTGGCGACGTTCCCAAGCTCCACCCTGGACGAGTGGCGTCACGTTCCCGGCGTGCTCAANGACGAGGACCAGATAAGCTCCCGCGTCGGCACAACGGGGATACGTTCCGGCGGCAAGCTGATTATCGTTGACACGGGACTCCAATTGCCTGGCGCCCAGCTTTTGGACGACATGAAGGCCAAGGGCGTTGACCGCGANNCCGTTGATATAGTGTTCCTAACTCACCTNCACGGCGATCACGTAGGCTGGAACATGAGTGACGGAAAGCCCACGTTCCCCAACGCTCGGTACATCATCCCCAGGCATGAATACGAACACTGGACCGACGAAGATTTCAAGAAGAACTGGCCCCACATCGACGTTCAGGTGACACCGCTGGCCAACTTGGATATTTTGGATTTGGTGGACGACGGTTACAACATCACAGACGAAGTCAGCACGATGGAGACTCCTGGTCACACCGCAGGCCACACCTCGCTTGTCATCTCCTCTGGCGGAGAAAAGGGGTTCGTGTTGGGCGATGTGTGCAACAACCCGGTTCAGGCCCACTTCACCGACTGGTGTCCTGTGTTCGATATGGACCCGGCCAAAGCACGTCAGACCCGCCACGCCGTTGTGGACAGGCTGGAGGCCGAGGGCACGCTGGTGTCAGCCGGCCACTTCCCAGACCCCGGTTTCGGTCACTTCGTGCGGGCACAGGGCAAGAGGTTGTGGCGGGGGGTGTAGACACAAAAGAATCTTGGTCGTTAACCAGACAACGGTGGAGCGCACTGTTAGATGCTTCACGCCGTTCAGCATGACGAATAAGCCGGAGTACGGTGGCTCCCCACTCGGTATCGCGGCCTAACCTTTGACTGCCTCGTATCTCTCCATGAACGTCGCCACTGGCGTGCGGGCTATGGCGTCGCCGACCAGCTCAATTGGCAGATCGGCCAGCGTCTTGTNCNGAACGCATGNCTTGCCCNTATCGANCTTCTTGCCTGNCNTTTCCTNCTCATCGTAGAACCAGGTTTCGGTGTCATTGTCTCTTTAGACGTTCATGAGGCACAGCGATATGTAGTTCTTCTGAGACGCCAGCGCGGCATACTGAAGCGGCTTTTTGTTGTATGTCTTGGGAAATGTCTCCAGCGGAATCTCGTAGGAGATCATTCCGTAATTCATGGCTTNCTGATAGCCGTCAGGCAGGCGTTCCAGGAGNTATTGNGGACCAGCGTCATAGCGTCCCGGCGCACGGGGCCCAACTCAGCGAGGTACTCATCAACGGTCTCGGTGTTGCGTCGCGCCATATTGAGCCCCCTTATGCGATGNTGGAGGAGAATAATCTACCGCTCCAACCGCTTAGTGTTCAAGCAGGTTGAAGCGGCATATTCGAGAAATCCTAACCTCGCCCGATGTAGGGCATCTGTGTCGCCATAATCGTCATGAACTGCACGTTGGCGTCAAGAGTGAGGTTGGACATGAAGAGGACGGCATTTGCGACGTTCTGGACATCCATCGTCGGCTCTGGAATGGTGTGACCGCTGGCCTGGAGCAGGCCGGTTTCCATTCGAGCCGTCATNGGAGTTGCNGCGTTTCCGACGTCNATCTGGCTGCAGGCGATGTTGTACTTTCGACCGTCTAGGGCTATGGCCCTGGTCAACCCGGTGACACCGTGTTTCGTGGAGGTGTAAGGCGCAGAGCCAGGCCGGGGAACATAGGCCGATATTGAGCCGTTGTTAATGATGCGCCCGCCCATCGGGGCCTGGTTTTTCATAATCTTGATGGCTTCCTGAGCGCACAGAAAGGTTCCNGTAAAGTTGGCGTTCACCACAGTCATCCACTGGTCGTAAGTCAAATCCTCGAACGCCACGCCCCTCGGCGCGCCTGTGCCAGCGTTGCTGAACACCACGTCGAGACGGCCAAATTTCTCCTGTGACTTGGCGAACATGTTCTTTACTGAGTCCGGGTCACCGACATCACACTGGACGCCCAGAATCCTAGANCCTGCCTCGCCCGCNTCCGCTATCGTTTCTTCAAGGGGNTCGGCTCGACGGCCNGAGATTGTGACGGAATATCCGTCCGCCGCCAAAGTGAGCGCNGATGCCTTTCCGATTCCGGTCCCGCCCCCNGTGATGATGGCAACCTTTCCTTCTGAACTCATAGGTAAACTTCTCCTAACACGGTTGATTTGAGGCCTATTCTAAGGCAATCTTCGGATAGTACCAAGTGTTGNGNTCTTAATCGGTGAAACCGCTCTCCCGTGCGTTGGTCGTNTCAGGTATGATGTGTGCGCTCACGNCGCGATACTAGTCGAATGNCGCGANTGCCTGCCATGCTCTATTTGGAGGTTCCACAATATGCCCCTGCTTTTGACCGACACGGATATTGACCAACTCATGACTATGACAGAGTGCGTCGAGGTCATCGAAGACTCGTTCAGNCAGGTGGGCAATGGGCANACTTGGAACAGGCCACGTTCTCGTATTCGCATGCCGCGAGGGTTCCATCACCTCATGGCCGCGTCCGTGTTGGGCAGCGAAGTCTTCGGACTCAAGACCTATACCAGCTTCCGGTCGGGCGTGCGTTTCATTGTGATGCTGTACGACAGCAATAACGGCGACCTGCTGGCGATGGTTCAGGGCGAGAGGCTAACCCAGCTTCGCACTGGCGCCGTGACCTCTGTGGCGACGCNATATATGGCGCGNGAGAACTCGNCGACGGTGGGCATTATCGGCACAGGNAATCAGGGCAGGACTCAGCTTGCCGGNGTGTGCGANGCTCGGAACATCAAGAGCGTCAAGGCATTCGACCGCGTNGAGGATTCNGNCAGGCTGTTTTGCGAGGANATGTCAGCCGAGTTGGACGTNGAGATCACGCCTGTCGAGTCCGCAGAGGAGGCNGTNAAAGACTCAGATATCGTTATCACCATGACCACNTCGCGGACTCCTGTCTTGTTGGGTGANTGGCTGGAGGACGGCCAGCACATCAACGCCGCCGGAAGCAACCACTGGATTCGTCAGGAGGTCGACGACAACGTGGTCCGTCGTGCNAACAGCATTATCGTCGACAGCATAGAGGACGCCCAAGTGGAGGCNGGAGACCTTCTCTACCCNATAGAGCGCGGGCGCATCCAGTGGAGCCAGATCAAGGAGCTTGCNGACGTCGTTGTGGGNCACATCACAACCCGCACGTCGNCGGAAGACATCACGCTTTTCGAATCTCAGGGNATCGCTGTCAGTGANATTGCCGCNGCCGCATACGTCTACGGCAAGGCGAAGGAACAAGGCCTGGGGACAGAATTGCCGATGGATAGTTAGGNTAGATCGTTGGATGGTCGTACTAAGTTNGCGTTCACCAACCAGGCAGGGCGCACGCGGCTTGATGATTTGTACCAGCAAGGGGCGCTCCGTGTCATGTTCCCACGGGTGACGGCCTATGACATGATAGAAGCTGTGATTGCCACGATTTCTGGCGGTTTGGTGGGCGGGGATCAATTGGAGGTGGATGTGTCCGTTAGGCGCCGCGCTCAGGCAATGGTCACGACTCAGGCTGCCGAGAAGGTGTATCGGTCCGTAGGCCCCGACACCTGTGTGGCTGTCAACCTCCAGCTCGAACGCGGCGGTTGGCTGGAATGGATGCCCCAGGAAACGATAATATTTGATGGAGCCCGCTTGCGCCGTCGGATTACGTTAAACGTTGAAAACGGAGCGAGGGCGCTGGCCGGTGAGATTGTCGCTTTCGGACGCTCAGGCCGAGGAGAGCGGTTGACCAACGGATTATTACATGACGAGTGGCGAGTCATGACTGATGGCAGGCTGGTCTGGGCGGACAATCTGCACCTGGACGGCGATATTGCCTCTAAGATGAACGCTTCCGCGGGATTTCAGGGATGCAATGGGATGGCTACCTTTGTGTACGCCGCTTCCGACGCGCCCCGCTGGTTGGAGTGTTCGAGGCAGATGATTCATGACGGCGCGATGTTCACAGGCGTGACGTGCATTGACGACGTGCTGGTTGCGCGATGGCTTGGAAACGATGTCGCGGTTGTGCGAAGCGAGTACAAAAAATTCAGAGAGGGATTCCGGAACATGGTTGGCAGATTTCCCGCCACGTCGCCTCGTATCTGGAACTCTTGAACCGAAAGGCGTAAGGTCTTGTATCTCACGGAGAGAGAAAAAGACAAGCTGCTAATTTCCGTAGCCGCGATGGTTGCCCGTCACAGGCTAGAACGGGGCTTAAAGCTGAATTTCCCAGAGGCGGTCGCGCTCATTTCCGATTTTGTGGTGGAGGGCGCCAGAGACGGCCGCAGTGTCGCAGACCTCATGCAGGCCGGAGCAAGCGTCCTGATTGCCGATCAGGTCATGGACGGCGTGGCCGAGATGATTCACGATGTCCAGGTCGAAGCGACCTTTCCTGACGGAACCAAATTGGTCACGATTCACGAGCCGATCAGGCTGGCCGAAAGTGGCCTGATCCCGGGCGAGATATTCACCAGCAACGATGATATTGTCCTGAACGAAGGACGCGAGGCCGTCGTCATCGGAGTCACCAACACCGGAGACCGCCCAATACAGGTCGGGTCACACTACCATTTCTTCGAGACCAACGACGCGCTGGCGTTCGACCGAGATGTCACCCGAGGATTTCGGCTAGACATTCCCGCAGGAACCGCCGTTCGGTTCGAGCCGGGCCAGTCCCGCGAAGTCGCGCTTGTCTCGTATTCAGGAAATCGGATTGTTCATGGATTCAATGGTCGGGTCAATGGGCCTCTGGAGCAATAGAATATGCCAAGAAACATTGATCGCAAGACCTACGCCGATATGTATGGCCCCACTGTGGGAGACAAAGTTAGGCTGGCCGACACAGACCTGATTATCGAGGTCGAAGTAGACAGAACGACCTACGGCGAAGAGGTCAAATTCGGAGGCGGCAAGGTCATTCGCGACGGCATGGGCCAGTCTCAGGTCACCAGGGCCGATGGCGGTGTCGACACCGTCATCACTAATGCGCTGATTCTTGATCATTGGGGCATCGCGAAGGCCGACATTGGACTCAAGGACGGCTTAATTGCTGCCATAGGCAAGGCGGGGAATCACGACGTTCAGCCCAACGTGGACATCATAATCGGCCCAGGCACAGAGATCATCGCCGGAGAAGGCAAGATCATCACCGCTGGCGGCATAGACTCTCACGTCCACTTCATAGCTCCTCAGCAAATTGAGGTCGCGCTGAACACTGGCATCACCACCATGCTGGGTGGCGGAATTGGCCCTGCCGTAGGCACTAACGCCACCACGGCGACCCCCGGCCCGTGGCACATAGCGCGCATGCTCCAAGCCGCCGAGGGTTTTCCAATGAACTTAGGCTTCTTCGGGAAAGGCAATTCTTCTTCGCCAGGGCCACTGGAGGAACAGGTATTAGCGGGCGCGTGCGGTCTCAAGCTTCATGAGGACTGGGGCACGACGCCTGCCGCAATCGACAACTGTCTGACTGTGGCTGATCGCATGGACGTTCAAGTAGCGATCCACACCGACACCCTTAACGAGTCGGGCTTCGTCGAAACCTCCATCGCGGCGTTCAAGAATCGGACCCTACACACATATCACACCGAGGGTGCCGGAGGTGGGCACGCTCCGGACATCATCAAGGTTTGCGGGCTGACCAACGTTCTGCCGTCGTCTACCAATCCGACCCGCCCGTTCACTATCAACACTATCGACGAACACCTGGACATGCTGATGGTCTGTCACCATCTCGACCCGCGCAGCTCAGAAGACATCGCCTTCGCGGAGAGCCGTATCCGGCGCGAGACCATTGCCGCCGAGGATATTCTGCACGACATTGGCGCGTTCAGTATGATGGCGTCGGACAGTCAAGCGATGGGCAGGGTGGGCGAGGTCATAATCCGAACGTGGCAGACCGCAGACAAGATGAAAAAACAGCGCG
>PAIW01000059.1 GCA_002710885.1 Chloroflexota bacterium
GATCTTGCTTGCTTTCTAGGGCGGTAAATTCTGGATTCGTCTGTACTTTTTTCAAAGAGATGATATCTTTGATTAAATACTGCCATACACTGCTAGGAGATTTAATCGAATGTCGTGTACAGAGAGGTAAAAGGCGGTGGCGCATCCTGCTGGGTGAGCAAACGAGCACAATACAGCAAGGAGGATACGCGATGAGCAAGGACACCGTGGCAGAGGCCCCAAATCCATAAAAAGGAACGCGGGATGTTCTGACACACTTGCTGGGGGATGGGGCAAAGAGATTGATCGCAGAGAAGGTGGATGCAGAACCGTCCGTCTGTAGAACGTCTAAAGTGGACCCAATGGTTCGGACAGTATTGAGGGTCAGTTAAGCTACAGTCCTGTGCTCCATTTGATTGTTAGACTGCCACGATACTGCGAAGAAGATAGAGGGTTGGTGTACCATACGGCGCAGTGAAATTGCTCAGGTGACTTAGGAACCAGTGGTGGAAGGAATTACATGCCACCACTGGTTCCTAAGTCTCGGATCATCGGATGTGGGTTACAAAAACTCGCCTATGACAGGGTATGGAGAGTTGAAATGAAATACGATGTTATTGTCATCGGTGCTGGGTCCGCCGGCTCGGCGGTTGCAGCGAGATTGTCGGAAGACTCGGAGAGGTCGGTTCTTCTGCTGGAGGCAGGTCCGGATTATCCCGACTTCGAACACTTGCCCGAAGAACTGAAAAAAGGATATGCGTCGGGAACCGACATCATGGTCAGCGAAGACCATAACTGGCAGTTTGTCGGCAAGGCAAATAATGTGGCCGAGACCATGCTGGTCCCGAGAGGCAAGGTTACCGGCGGGACGAGTGCCATCAACGGGCAGGTTTTCCTGAGAGGGCTCCCCGACGATTTTGACATGTGGGCTTCGTGGGGCAACGACGAGTGGACTTTCGAGAAGGTCCTGCCGTATCTTCGCCAACTGGAAACGGACACGGACTTCCACGATGATTTCCACGGCACCGAAGGACCGATCATTTGCCATCGGTTCAAGCGAGAGGATTGGCTGCCTGTTCAGACGGCCTTTTTCAACTCATGCAAGGCACTGGGATATGCTGAAGTGGACGATTTCAACGACCCCGATGCCTCGGGCGTCGGACCGATGCCCTGCAACAACCCCAACGGCATTAGGATGAGTACAGCGCTGGGTTACCTATCGCCGGCGAGGCATCGTCTGAATCTCACGATTCGCGCAGATTGCATGGCCCACCGTCTCATCTTCGCGGGCAGGCGCGTTACCGGCGTAGAGGTGGAGAGTGGTGGGGCGAAGTTCGTAGTTGAGGCCGACGAAATTGTGCTGAGTGGTGGGGCGATCGCCAGCCCCCAGCTTCTCATGCTCTCAGGAATCGGCCCGTCCGAACATCTGAACACCATGAACATTCCGGTAGTCCACGACCTGCCAGGCGTCGGAAAGAACTTCCGAGATCATCCTCTAGTATTCATCACCTGTAAAGTCAAGGATGGTGTTGATCTCGATGGCATGGCTCCCCGTCTTCAAGTGGGCCTTCGCTACACCGCTGCCGGATCACAATATCGAGATGACATGATGATGTTTATGTTTTCCTTTGCGTCTGAGAGGGTTAACCGGGGTGGCCAACTTATGGAGCCTCTGGGCATCCGAATTATTGCGTTGCTTTATCTAGCCGACAGCGCTGGTGAGATAAGCCTCACGTCAACCGACCCGCACGTTCAGCCGTTCCTCGATTTTCACCTTCTAGAGGAGCCATTCGACCGTCAGCGGATGAGGGAGGCTGTCCGAATCGCGGTTGACGTGTTTGACCAGCCGGACTTCGCCGACCTTGTCGCCGAGCGGATAGAGCCGTTAGATTCGGACCTTGAGAGTGATGACGCTCTCGATGAATGGCTCGATCGCGAAGTATCCACCGGGCAACACCTTGCGGGAACGTGCAAGATGGGGCCTTCATCCGACCCGATGGCCGTGGTTGATCAGTTCGGCAAGGTCCATGGCCTTGAAGGGATTAGGGTTGCTGACGCGTCCGTGATGCCGAATGTGGTCCGTGCCAATACCAACGTCACGACCATGATGACTGGAGAGAGGATCGCCGATTTCATCAGAAGTGGACGCTAGGCTCTTCTCATATACGACCAGTGACCGGATGGAGCTTGGAAGGCGAGAAGCATCGCAGATGATGTAGTCAAGCGTCAACGGGGATATCGTCGATGATCCTCTATGACTACGAATCGGTTCTGATGCAAAATGTAGGCATTATAAAGTGGGAGATAAAANACCTCTCTCTGTCAACGATCCGGATTGACCGATAGTTGAGGTCACCGAGGGGACATGACTGCCTCAGAAATCATGTCGACAGGGGTAACCATAAGAGGGCTGGTAGGGAATCTGACCGCCGCTCGNCCAAAGNAACTCTCAGCCAGCTACGGTGTTTCTGCAGATTGATTAGACATCGTGGTATCAGTTNCAANTTTGACCCTACCATAGATTGCTGCTACTTTTTGACCCATCAGAAAACCAAGAATTGTAAACTCATACCGCAGAGATCGGAGGATTCCCATGTCTCTGAAGGGCAAAGTCGCTCTCGTCACAGGTGCAGGNAGAGGAATGGGCAAGGCTATCGCCATTCGACTCGCCAGTGAAGGCATTCACGTAGCGGCCGCCGACATCGACGGCAAGATCGCTGACGACACAAGCATCACGATCAACGAGCTTGGTTACCAGGCAATATCTNTCGCGGCAGATATCGGCGACCTTGACGACATAGACNTCGTTGTAAAAGAAACTCTAAATGCGTTCGGTCGCATTGACATTCTGGTGAATAACGCCGGAGTGACCCGACACGCAGACGTAATGGAGCTAACGATAGAGGACTGGGACCGGATCCACCGAGTCAACGCCAGGGGCACGTTTTTCTGCCTCCAAAGAGTCGCCCGAGAACTGATTGACAGCGGTCAGGGAGGCCGGATAATCAACATCGCCTCTATAGCTGGCAAGGGCTATTCAGGCACCTCCAACGCTGCCTACGCTGCCAGCAAAGGCGCGGTGTTGGCTATGACTCAGATAGCTGCGCACCAGCTTGGCCNCTACGACATCAACGTCAACGCTATCTGNCCGGGTGTGACTCGCACGCCCATGTCTCAGGCCACCATGGTCCAGCGGTCGGAAAATCTCGGCTTACCCATGGAGGAACTAGAGGAACAGCGAAACGCCAACATACCCATAGGCAGAGCAAACGAGCCAGAGGACATAGCCGAAATGGCGGTTTTCCTGGCGGGCCCAGGCTCGCGGAACATCACAGGCCAGGCATTTAATGTGGACGGTGGCCTGGTTATGCACTGAGTGTTTCGAGGCTATNAGAAAGGATGTATGNCGAGTTCCGCAGTGTCTGTGAGGTGTTACGTAAGGATCAGTTGGCATGGTCCTTCGGGCTGAGCGTTACTTGAACTCGGGCATCACTTTCTCGGTGAGTTGGNGGATGGAATTCAACACCAGCTCATTNGGTATCTGTCCTCCGAAGTTCATCTCCAGCACCAAGCCCGATATGCCAAGCTCTGCTTCGTAACGTTGAATCCGTTCTATTACTTCATCTGGCGTGCCGTGCATTACCTTATGGCGTAGCACCTCGTCATAGGAAATAGTGTTTAAGCGTTGAAGCCGGTCTGCGGTCTCCTCGTTAGGTGCGGAGCCGACCTGCGCGGCACTATAGCCTATCATGTGCATAGTGCTGGCCTCGGGTTCCGTGCGCGCCTTCTCAGCGTTCTCGGAAACATAAGCCGGTATGCGCAGCATCACATCACCGGGGCCTGGGTGTCCCGCATCCCGCCTCGCTCTACGATACAATTTCAGCCGCTCTTTGAGTTCGGGCTCGTCCGTGGTGGAGCTGATAAAAATTGGATATCCCAATTTGCCCACCATTGAGAAAGTCTCTGCGCTCGCCGTGGCAACTCGGATCGGNGGATGAGGCTCCTGATAGGGCTTGGGCTCCACGCTTACATCATTGAAAGCGNAAAACTTTCCCTCGTGTGAAAANGGCTGGTTGCCCCATGCCTTGGTAATCACATCCATGGCTTCTAGGAACCGGTCGCTGCTCTCTGAGTAATCAATGTTATAACCCTTATAATACCTGGTCAGGCCGCTNCGNCCTACACCGAACTCCAGACGTCCCTTGCTGATCTGGTCCAGCGTGGCGGCCTCCTCGGCGACGCGAAGGGGGTTCGCGAGAGGCAAAACCTGCACTGCCAGTCCAATTCTGACCCTGCTGGTGCGTGTTGCAACTGAGCTCGCGACGATCAGGGGCGATGACAGCACCGAAAAGGGGCTAAAATGGACCTCGGCCAGCCAGATGGAGTCCACGCCCATCCTCTCAGACGCCTCGATCTGACTAAAACAACGCCGAAAGGTCTCGGACTGTGTAGTGCCCTTCTGGATATCGAAATCGTAGAAGAGACCGAATTCTATAGACATCTCTTTGCCATACAATGTTTCCCAGATAATAACGATTGAATCTATGTTGAATCAGACAATGNTATCGCCTGCTGAAGCCGCCAAATGCCACCTGCCACACTCACAACAATATCGANTGCATCGAAGCCCTGCAAATGGCATATGCGCAATNGCCTGAACAAGTTCGAACCGTATGATAACCTTCTCTTGGCGAGAGATGATATGGTTCTGATCGAGCNNCGGNCTGATATGGNAGACTGGGCCGACGTCGACAGGAAGAGAAATGTAATAAGGGCGATCTATGCAAGAGTTCCGGTTGATAATACCACAGGTTCAGAAAATATCGAGCGGAATCCCAGGCGTCTAAGAGGNAAGAGGAGGAACAAATGAGTAAGGCATTAGAGGGNATCCGANTAGTTGACCTGACGCAATTTGAGGCGGGCACGTCCTGCACCGAGATTCTCGCATGGCTCGGCGCCGACGTCATAAAAGTCGAAGAGCCCACGAAGGGCGATCCGGGGCGTTATGGCAATACAGACACCCAAGGTGTGGATAGCGGCTACTTCATTAACCTCAACGCCAATAAACGAAGCATCGCTCTCGATCTCAAGCGGCAGCGTGGCAAGGAAATCTTCTTCGATTTGGTCAAGCATGGGGATGTGGTCGCAGAGAATCAGGGACCCGGCACACTGGAGAGGCTCGGGATTGGCTACGATGCGCTCAGCGCTGTCAATCCCAAGATCGTCCTAGCAAGGGTGAAAGGATTCGGCACTTACGGCCCCTACGCCAAGTACAAGAGCTTTGATATGATCGCTCAGGCCGCTGGCGGTTCCATGGCTGTTACAGGCTGGCCCGGTGACCCACCCACGCATCCAGGTTCCACAATAGGAGATACTGGGACCGGCATACACGCCGCATTGGGCATTATGGCGGCGTTGTGGCAGCGCCAGTCCACCGGAAAGGGACAGGTAGTGGAGGTGGCTATGCAGGATGCGGTCGTGAACTTCACCCGTGTGGCCATGTGCAACTTCAACGAGACGCATAAGGCACGTCCTCGATCTGGAAATAGCGTTTCCGGGATGCCAGGCACACGTACCTACCGCTGCAAACCCGGCGGACCCGACGACTATGTTTACCTCGCCGCCGGACCGCGCCGCCCCAACCTATGGCTGCCGTTGATTCGTGCGATCGGCGGTGATGAACTGGCCGGTGATCCACGCTACTCAGACTCGGACTGGTGCGTCGAGAATACCGCCACTCTAGACGAAATGATTGAGACGTGGACTATGGAGCGCACGAAGTACGAGGTATTCCACATTCTTGGCGAGGCGGGCGTTCCCTGCGGGCCCACTCTCAACGCAGAGGATATCTACTCCGACCCTCACCTGGCAGAGCGAGACATGATAATGACGCTAGAACACCCAAAGCGTGGGCCTTTCATGATGCCTGGTTGCCCGATAAAACTCTCGGACTCACCGGCTGAGCCGCGGATCGCGCCGCTACTGGGAGAGCATACTGAAGAGGTGCTTAGCGGAATACTTGGATTCGGAGAAAAAGAATTGACGGAACTACACGAGCAGCAGGTAATTGGTAGATCTTGAGTTTAAGCAAGGCACGCGCGCTGCCCTCCGGCTGGTTGCGCGTTGCCGGTAGGACCCGAATTCATATCGGATTGGTCATAAATCCATGACTCACTCGATCCTCTATGCACAGATAGACGGCATGTGCAATTTGGACGAAAAGTCGCCGTGATCTCTAGCGTCAGGCGTTCTCAAGACATCGGAAGAGCCATTGGTTTACGCTTGGCGCTCGAGCGGGCTGAGTTGGTGTGCTCGCAAACCTTCGATAGTCAATGCCATAGACGCCCAAGGAAGTTACAGGAGTGGCGCCAGACATTGAGTGGGTGGTTAAGAAGCGGTTTGAACGGAGACCACTACAAGTTCAGACAGAGCAGGAAGACCAACCAGGATCAGCAAATAAACCGAGCCTAGCTTTCAAAACCCCGAGTCGCATTCACAACCGCAATGCCGCTCAGGCTCACAGTTCTGCTTTGCCCCCGTCAGTACAATCTCTGTCCACCCATTACGCGTCTGATCACATTTACATCCCCGTTAGCTGGACCTTGTGTTTCGTCCCTATAATGGGACCCACCATTTTGCTCGATCAGGAAGGACGGATATGAGGGAGTTAAAATGACTTTAAACGTTTTCTTACCAGACGGCGTCGAAACTCAGTACAACGTTAAGGCGACGATGAGGGACGGAATAAACTTGTCGGCAGATATATATTATCCGTGGAACAGGCACGGGGCGCTGCCGGTCATTCTCTCCAGGACTCCTTACGACAATATGAACGAGCGAATGGTCAACAGCGCCATTTTCTACGCTCAACAAGGGTATGTATTTGTTGCCCAAGACACCAGAGGGCGGAATGATTCGGAGGGCGAGTTCCATCCTTGGGTCAATGAATTCAATGATGGCTACGATACTGTTGAATGGATCGGACATCAAGAATGGTGCGACGGCAACGTGGGCATGGTTGGGGGATCATACGTTGGCAACGTGCAGTGGCAGGCGGCGGCTATGGGCAGCAGCTATTTGAAGGCTATTGTCCCCCGGGTAATCGGAAACAACCTTTATGAGGCGCCTCACTACCAGTCCGGGGCTTTCCAACTGAATTGGAGCGCTACCTGGAGCTTCCGGATGGCAGGCCGCACGGCTCAGGATATAGATATATACGACTGGGATAAGGTTTTCTCAACATTGCCTTTGAAAGACATCCCAAAGCAAGGGGGAAAAGATATCTTCTACTGGGATGAATGGATTAACCATCCTGACTACGATGAGTATTGGAAGGCCCTTGCCAATGAAGAGAGATACGAAGATATAGAAGTGCCAGTGTTGCAAATTGGAGGATGGTACGACTTTTTTACTGCTGGCACCTTTCATAATTTCGTCGGTATGCGTGAACGCGGAGGGTCAAGTATAGCGCGTAACAACCAAAGAGTTATCGTTGGGCCGTGGATCCACAGCGCAAGCACACTCACACATGCTGGTGATGTTGACTTTGGCAAAGCGTCGGTCTTNGATCTGGANCAACGAGAACTGNGTTGGTTCGATCATTGGTTGAAAGGGATTGACAATGGCGCCGATGAGGATGCGCCCCTNCAAATATTCGTGATGGGNGTTAATCAATGGCGNGACGAAAAAGNGTGGCCNTTAGCCAGAACACAGTTCACGCCATACTACCTCCACAGCCAGGGCCAGGCCAATTCACTGCTAGGCGACGGCACACTGTCGACTGACCTCCCTGTCGACGAATCTAACGACGAATACGTATATAATCCGGCATTCCCAACCCCCACTAGAGGGGGTTGCAATTGCTGTAACCCTGAGATAGTTGACTGGGGCGCCTTTGACCAACGGCCAGTTGAGTTTAGAAACGATGTNCTNGTGTANACATCCGANCCATTGAAAGAGGANCTGGAAGTGACCGGNCCNGTGGTTGCCACGATATACGCCAGCACTGACGTCANNGATACCGATTTCACCGTCAAACTGGTAGATGTGGACCCAAATGGATTTGCGATGAACTTGTGTGACGGCATAATCCGCGGNAGGTATCGAGAATCGACGTCAACCCAGTCGCTGTTGGAGCCAGCNGTCGTGTACGAGTTTATCGTGGATCTTTGGCCGACCAGTAACGTGTTCCTGTCNGGACACAGAATCCGCGTGGACNTTTCGAGTTCTAATTTTCCNAGATTTGACCGCAACCCAAACACNGGCAAAAGGTTCGGNGAGGATTCGGAGATTCAGATTGCGCATCAGAGTNTGTTCCATAATGGGTTGCACCCCTCGCACATACTCTTGCCTGTGATTCCACGAACTTAGCGGGGACAGCANNGTGTTTGACCGCGTTCTCNNNCGTCCGTACAATCCTCAGCGTCAAGGGTGTAGGTTCNATGGNCACCCTTGCCTNGATACTGGANATGTCGGATGNCCTNGCGTNAATANCCGACCTGCCTCACGATGGCAGAGCNCTTGGCTCCGGCGATACGCGTNGAAAGCGGCTGAAAGAGGTGGGCTATGCAGATGGACAGCAAGGTCGNGATGGTAACAGGCGGAGCTGGCGGTCTCGGTGAAGGTATNGCGAAGGTACTGGCCCAGCGCGGCGCGGACGTCGCTGTGGCTGACATNGATCTCCACGGNGCNGAGNAGGTNGCGCGCCAGCTNGCNCNGTACGGTCACAAGGCCAGGGCATATNGGGCGGACGTTACCAGCAGGGATCGGCTNCANGAAACAGTCGAAACGATCCTCGCAGANTTCGGNNGCATCGATGTCNTGGTCAANGTCGCCGGNGTCATCGCNGCGACTGGCTTCGAAGACACTGTCACGTCNCGAGAAGAAGACTGGNACGTGACGTTCACCGTCAACGTCAAGGGCACNGTGCTGGCATCGGAGGTGGTAGCTGANCACATGATGAANAGGGGCGCAGGCAAGATCGTCAANATCGCCTCCCANGCCGGACGGGGGGGAGGANCAGGAGGCGGCGCTTACGGTGCGTCGAAGGCNGCAGTTATTCATCTCACNCAGTCGTTTGCATTGGAACTCGCTCCCCACAGTATCAACGTAAATGTCGTCTGTCCGGGCACGATNTGGACACCGATGTGGGAACGAATTGCGGAACGCGACCGACGCAACGACCCCAAGAAAGCGANCCTTACGNGCCGNCAAATATTCGATCNGGCTATTNTGGAGCGGTGTCCTCTTAAGCGCGAGCAAACGCCTGAAGANATCGGNAAAGCCGTTGCGTTCTTCGCGTCGGACGATGCNTTTAATATCACGGGACAGTCCCTCAACGTCAACGGCGGTACACGNATGAACTGANGNTAGAANCGCTNGCCGACGATGACATCGATAGTGATTGCTGCTCCTGGCNGCGGNAGAATTACCGACTTGAGGCNCTGGACAATCAGAGCCGTNGNGCTGNCNGTNAGACTGCTGTAGGCGATGAACCTGAGAGATGTTGATTAAGNNTTGAATGNGAGGAANACNCCATGACCGCTTCCATTCCAAAGGTACTGNTGGTTTGNAATAATCGCACCCGCGATCAATACTTCACNCCGTCGGACCTCGAACGCCTNTCGGCATTTGCTACCTGGGAATGGCTGCGCCTGGAGGGAGGNAATGCGTTTGGTCCGAACGAGGACCTGGNGGCGATCCGGCAACTGACNAGTANGATTGGCGACGTGGAGGGCGTCGTGGTCTGCCATGGATCCCCCACCGTCAGCGCCGATATGATGGACCAGGCGCCGAATCTAAAGGTGGTCGGTGAATTGGAGGGAGATAGGTTCGCGTATCGCATCGACGTTGAAGCCGCGTGGCAACGCGGCATTCGAACCGTGGATACGACGAACGGCTCCTCCTACCCTGTCGCTGAATGGGCATTAGCGATGATCCTGGTCTCGCTCCGTAATGCCGGAGGATATTTTAGAAGGATCATCNCAGGCGATACGAGCCGGCCTCCTGAAAGCGACTTTGGGTACATCCATGGGGAGCTTACTGGAAAGCGCGTCGGGCTCATTGGCTGCGGTCACGTTGGGCGATTGCTGATCAAGTTCTTGCGACCTTTCGAGGTCGATATTCAGGTGTACGATCCCTACCTGTCCAGCGAAATGCCGGATGCTCTTGGTTTCGTGAAGNCCTCCCTTGAGAAAATCCTTTCTGAGTCCGATGTTATCGCNTGTTTGGCGCCCCTCACTCCNGCAACCCAGGGGATGATAGGCCAGCGCGAGCTAGNCATGATAGCTCCCAANTCGGTATTCGTGAACGTGTCNCGCGGAGCGATNGTCGANAGCGACGCGTTGATCACCAGGCTGAAACGCGGTGANATCGTCGCGGGNCTGGACGTGTTCGATCCAGAGCCTATNCCNCCGGATAGNGAGATANNCGGACTCCCGAACGTCTTCCTCACCCCCCACATTGCNGGNGTTACTGCATCGAGTTATCCGCGCTTCTTCACGCTGATGGTGGATGAATTGGAGAGGTTTTTCCGGGGATTCGAGCCGCTCTGCGAACTGAGTCCGCGTTCGCTTGCGAACCGGATGGGCTCACCAGAAACCGTTCGTTAGCGCCGGGATTTGAACGGGACATACCCTTCATTACCCAACAAGGCAAAACATATCCTTGGAGTCGGCATTGCTATCGAGCATACTGCGGCTCTAATATCGGGTCCAGGCGGAACCAAGTCTCACTTCGACACATTAACGGACACATCCCACGCCCGATCCGTAAGATCTGTCCAACGTACTTGGCCAGTCGAACACTATTGTCGAGTGAGGGGGATTCCACCTATCTTCTCGTCCTTGATGCACACTCTTGTACGGACACCACACGACATCAATCTGATTCGCCACGAACCTCGTTCAATCAGGACGGTTCGATCGACGTAGGTGAGTTTGTGCAGGTTTGGATTTATTATTACTTGCTCAAAGTCCAGTACGCGAGAATACTCCTCCGTAATGGGGATCTCTTACCCAATGAACGGTGAACGCCTTATCATTGGGGGCACCTAAAGGACTTCCTTTTGGTGGAGGGACCCTCTCAGTCGAGCAACCGCGTTGGATATCTTGGAGGTTGCCCACAACTGCTGTGCCCTCTTCAAATAAGTTGCAAGATCTGCTAAGTAAAGTCCTCTCAGGTTACCTCGCGGCACGGGATGAAAGATTTGGTGGACACCAATTGGCTACCGTTCTCCGCCAAAACTTGCCGGATGCGGTTAGGTTAGTGTGCCTCGAAAAGATCGTCTCGGAATTGAAGGTACAAGGTTCTATGGGTCAAGGGAAATAGGCCGAATGTCCCTGGTTGAGGATATTTCATCCAAATGAAATGACGTCGGCTCAACAAGGAATGTACGTGGTGTGTCTCTTTGCGGCAGACATGTCAGCTGTTTTCTTGACGCTAAACCAAGGGACTACCAATTTGTCGAGCAATGATATTGAAAACTGCCGCACCGCAATACAGCAAAAGATCGAAGGACTCCGAGGTTGCGAAATAGGAACTTTGGCGGCCGTTGCACTCGCTGCCAATTCCAAGAGAGGTCGAAGTTGCGAGCTAGCCTGCGCCTACTACAAGAGGTATGGCGTAGGTTGCCTTCCCGCCGAGTAAACTCTGATACGTGACTTGCTCGCCATTACCGAGTCATACGTTAGATCAATCGAGGGTAAATTCGCACATCCGGCCCATCTCCAGACGATAGATCAAATACAGATCCTGCAGAAGCGAAAGGAGGTTCGGACTCATATTTTTCAGCGCAGACGATTGTACATTCAACATCTCAGAGAGATCGCGCAATCAGCGCCGAATCTCCATTAGCTTTCTGTCCCACATTCGCTGAATGCCTACACTCGAGGTCGATTCAGAGGATCGAGCGGTACGCTAATTAGTCATTCAATCGGTGATTGACAACATCATCATTTGGTCATATAGTCGTCGAGACTTCGACATCATTGATCCACGAACTATTGTCCAGCCGTGGGTATTTGTTCCCCAAAATACAGAGATTTATAGGCAAAGTGAATAGTCACAGATAATGAAAACGGCGATTCCTCATTTGGCTCTATTTCTGTTATTGACGATGTTGATGGCCTGTGTAAAGGATGAGCCTGCGACTTCCTCATTTCGGAAAGGAAATGAGTATGCTGACCAAGGAGAATTCGAGAAGGCGATAGCAGAATTCACGGAAGCCGTTCGTCTTGACGCCCGTCACTTCGATGCCTACCTCAAGATGGGTGTCGCCTACGGTAATCTACGTCAATATGAGCGAGAGATAGATAACTACGACCAGGCTATCCGGCTCAATCCTCAGCACGCAGTTGCCTACGTTAAAAGGGGTATCGCCTACGATGAAATGGGCCAGTCCGATCAGGCGATCGAGGATTTCACCAAAGCCATCCGCCTCGACGCCGAATACGCTGAAGCCTACTATAACCGGGGAATTGCCTACGGTATTCTGGGTCAGTTCGATCTTGCAAAAGTGGACTACGACGTGGTTATCCGCTCCAACCCTCTTCACGCTGAAGCCTACGTTGATAGGGGTGTCGCTTACAACCATATGAATCAGTTCGATCTTGCGAAACGGGACTACGATAAGGCCATTCACATTAACCCACAATTCGTAATAGCATATGTGAATAGGGGCAAAGTTTATTTCAATCTGGGGCAGTTCGAGCTTGCGAAAGTGGACTACAATACCGCGACCCGCCTTGATCCTCAGTTCAGGGTAGCCTACGTCGATAGGGGCAAAGTTTATTTCAATCTGGGTCAGTTCGAGTTTGCCATAGAGGACTACGACACGGCCATCCGCCTCGATCCTCAGGACGCCTTAGCCTATCATGACAGAGGCAATGCTTACGACAACCTAGGTCAATACCAACGTGCCATACAGGACTATGATCAGGCCATCAACATCGACCCGCGATATGCAGCGTCCTACGATAATAGGGGCAAGGTTTATGTCAGGCTGGGCCAAATCGAGCGCGCCATAGAAAACTTTGACGAAGCGATACGCCAAGATTCCCAATTCGCCGAAGCATACTACGATAGGGGTAATTCTTATCGCGCCCTTGGCAAACTCCAGCGAGCCATTGAAGACTACAACCAGGCGATTAGAATCGACCCACAGGACATAGCGGCCTACAACAATAGGGGTGGCACGTTCAACGACCTCGGTCAACGCCAGCGAGCCATAAAAGACTACGACAACGTCATCCGACTCGATCCTCAGGACGCACTAGCCTACCATAACAGAGGGAATGCTTACGGCAACCTAGGTCAATACCAGCGTGCCATACGGGACTATGATCAGGCCATCAAAATCGACCCGCAGGACGCCGTGGCATACAAAAACAGAGGCGATGCCTACAGAAACCTAGGCCAGCCTCAGCGGGCTATCCAGGAGCATGACGAGTCAATCAGACTCGACCCTCAGTATGCATTAGCCTACGTTAATCGAGGCATAGCCTACCATTTGATAGATCAGCCTCAGCGGGCCATTATGGACTTTGACGAAGCCATCAAGCTTGACCCGATGTATGAGGACGCTCATTTAGGTCGGGGCGCAGCCTACAGTGAATTGGGTCAGTATCAGCAGGCCGTCAATGATTTCGGCGAGGCGATTCGGCTTGACCCAAAAGATGCGATTAACTACGTCGTTAGGGCATTAGCCTACACCGCTATGGGTATGGATGAGAATGCACTGAACGATGTTTACAAGGCCGCAGAACTAGGGCTGGATTCTGAGCGTTTGGAGGCTTTGAATGAAAACATTGAGGGAATAAAGATGGAACGATAACGCTCGGTGTCCTTCATCAACTACCGTGACGCCAAATTTTGTTGGCATTGTCATTTGGTAACACAAGTAGCTGATCCAACAACATCGGTGATCTTATGGCTCACGCCAATCCAATGGATCAATCGACATCTCGCCATCCCGACTAACATCCCCATCGGCTCAGTGGCCGAGCCATCGACACTGCAATACGAGCCTGTACACCTGGAAACCATCCCTTGTTTGGCTGCCAGGTATTCGAAGGTGGTGAGGGCGTTTGACCTAACATTAACAGACTCCCAGCAGACCGGCGCTGCAGCCCAACTAGAACAATCAATAACTGTGACTTTGACTCTCAACCCCGGCGACATAGATTTGGCTGGAGGAGACGGGACGAACTTCGCCCTCAGCACTTCAAGAGTGGCCAGGACATAGGGACCCCCCTCTCACTCGTTTCGTCCCTCAGAACATGACTGTCAGTGAGGTGGACCCCAAAAACTGGACAGGTGGTTAAGCTACATTCAAACTCCTAAAATGGCAGAGATTCAAAGAGTAAGACATGAAGCAATCACGCAGGAAGCACGGAGCGGCGTTAAAGGCCAAGGTAGCTCTGGCGGCTCTTCGAAGAAGACCAGACGGTCTCGGAGTTAGCTAGCCGGTTCGAGGTCCACCCGACGATGATCCACAGCTGGAAGAAGCAACTGGCCGAGAGAGCGCCGGAGCTGTTCAGTTCCGGGCGCTCAAAGCCCGACAAGGGTCGCGAGGCGCTGGTAGCCAAGCTCTACCGGCAGATAGGCCAGTTGGACGGTGGAGCGGGATTTTTGTCGGACAGGCCCGGTCTATGAGTCGCACGCAGAGAGATCATTGAAATAGGGCACTAAGGGATTGAGGGCATGGCGCCCAAGGGATGTTGGGGAGGAGAATAGGAGCACAGGCAGGTCGCGCAACGACCTTGATGCAATATTCGATGTCGATGTTGTGTCTTGCCAGTCTAGCTGGCAGAAAGCGAATCGCGGACCGTGTGATTCACGAGCCACGAATCGGCATTACTCAAACAGCAGCGCTTACTCCCGAGATTGCAGGACGTTGCCTG
>PAIW01000060.1 GCA_002710885.1 Chloroflexota bacterium
AACGACGCCATCGTCTGCGTTGCCTAGAATGAGCGGGCCCCACAAACAAACGTAGTCGACGTACTCGTTCCCATCAGCGTCCCAAATGTGCGAGCCTTTGCCTCTTGAGAAGAATATTGGCGTTCCGCCAACAGCGCCCCACGATCTCGCTGGACCGTTGACCCCTCCGGGTATGAGGCTCTGTCCTTCACTGTACAACTGGGTTGAGCGTTGACGATTCAATCCTTCAACTAAGCTGGGAATACTGGAAATGTTCGGCGCCAATTCTAGCATCAAGCTGCGAGGTGCACGACTACTCAAATTGCTTCGGCTTACACTGCGGTAGTACACTCAAACCGGCAATCCCCATTCGGCAGGAGCAATTATGAAAATCACCGGCTTGGAAACTCGACTATTCTCATCTCAGCACAGCAATGCGAAGCGAAACTGGCTGATTGTTATGCTTCACACTGACGAAGGAATAGACGGGATCGGCGAAGCCTCAATGCTCGGATTCGATCCAATCGTGGCGAGTTTGCTGGAAGAGTGGGGCGAAGCGTATCTCGTCGGAAAAGACCCAATGGCGAACGAGCTTCACTGGATGCGCCTCTATCAGGACAACATCGGTCGAGGTGGCAGGTTGTTCTCAACCGCTCTTTCGGGTATCGACCTGGCCCTGTGGGATCTGCGAGGCAAGGCTCTAGGTGTTCCAGTTTATAAGCTTTTGGGCGGCCCGATTCGCGACAAAATCAGGGTGTACGCAAACGGCTGGTACACCACGCCCGGCGCCCCAGAACTGAATGCCGAAGAGGCCAAACGGGTCGTGGCAATGGGTTACACCGCCATGAAATTCGACCCTTATGGTCACGACAGCTATTACACGATAACCGCTGAAGAAGCTCAACTGTCGGAAGATCGGGTTGCGGCGGTGCGAGAAGCTGTTGGGCCGGACGTCGACATACTGGTCGAAGTCCACGCCAAGTTCAACGTCCACACTGCTATTGAATTGGGCCAGCGCCTCGAGAAGTATCGCCCATTCTGGTTCGAGGAGCCGGTGTCTCAAGAGAACGTGTCGGAGATGGCGCAAGTTAGAGATCATGTCCGAATCCCCATCGCCACGGGCGAGCGCCTCTACCTGAAGCATCCGTTCTATGAACTTGTGAAAGCGCAGGCTGTCGACGTCCTGCAACCAGACATTTGCAACGCTGGTGGGATCACAGAACTCAAGAAGATCGCTGCGATCGCCGAATCTCAGCATCTGTCGATGGCTCCCCATAACACCAACGCGGCTGTCGGGACTGTCGCGAGCATGCACCTGGACGTTGCGATGCCAAATTTCCTTATTCAGGAATATCACGCAGAATTTTACGAACCTCACTATTTCGAGGTGTTCGACGGCCTCCCCCGTCAGAAAGACGGGTACGTCGAACTGTCAGAAGATGCGGGATTTGGCCTGACGCTGAACGAGGATATTTTCAACGCTCATCCGTACATCCCGCTTGGTCGGGGAGAGAGGGGAATTTGATCGTGGAGAATTTCAGAGATAAAGTCGCGGTGATAACTGGCGGGGCCAGCGGTATCGGCAGAGCGTTCGCAGATCGCGCGGTGGCGGAAGGCATGAAGGTCGTTTTGGCTGATGTCGAACGGGAACCGCTGCTAAGGGCCGAAGCGGAATTGAGCGAACGCGGCGCCCAGGTTTTAGCCATCGAGACCGACGTGTCAAAGACTGCCGATATGACGCAGTTGGCCGAGCAAACGGTCTCGACATTTGGCAGCGTTCATCTGCTGTTCAACAATGCGGGTGTCGCATTGGGTGGGCGAATTTGGGAGAACACGACCGACGATTGGGACTGGATAATGGGCGTCAATCTGATGGGCGTCATCCACGGAATTCGGGTGTTTGTGCCGATTATGCTGGAGCAGGCAGACGAATGCCATATTGTGAACACAGCGTCAATGGCAGGGCTTGTCGCGGGGTCTAGATTAGGCGCTTATAAAGTCACGAANTTTGGAGTGGTGGCGNTGTCCGAAACGCTATATTTCGAGCTNGGCGAGGATGGCGCTAACATTGGAGTCTCGGTGCTATGTCCNGGGTTCATTCGCACTCAGATNNACAANTCCCANCGCAATAGGACTGANGGCGGATCGCAGNTTCTGAGTCAGAACNCANAAGAACCTAGCTTCTTGGATGAAGGCGTNGCCGGCGGAAAAGAGCCAAGTTTCATAGCAGATTACGTGTTCGANGGAATCAGAGCCGGAAAGTTGTATCTGCTCCCGCACGAAGGTTCTGGCGACAGAGTGATGCACCGCGCTCAAGAGATCGTGGCCGAGGCAGCCCCTTCNCTGGAGCGACCCACGTTCACGNCGNTGTCAGGCAACCANTNANATGAAAATACTNGGCATCGAGACCTCCTGCGACGAAACAGCCGCTGCCGTGATCNAGGACGGCACGGTAATCCANTCAAACGTCATTGCGTCCCAAGTTGAAATGCACGCCCGTTACGGCGGAATCGTGCCTGAAATTGCGTCTCGACAGCACATGACTGCTATGATTCCAGTCGTGGAGACAGCACTCTCGGAGGCGTCGATCAATCTCGAAGACCTTGACGGCATTGCGGTAACTCACGGGCCAGGCCTTGCCGGATCACTCCTTGTCGGAGTCAACGCCGCCAAAGGTTTGGCCGTGTCTCACAACCTGCCTTTCATNGGTNTCAACCACCTGGAAGGGCATATCTATGCCGCTTGGCTGGAGGATGGCGTCGATCCCGAATCCGATCCAGGATTTCCCATAATGTGCCTGATAGCATCTGGAGGCCACACCGATCTGATTGTCATGCGGGGGCACGGAGATTACCAACTTGTGGGCAGGACGAGAGACGACGCGGCCGGAGAGGCATTCGACAAGGCCGCCCGCGTTCTGGGACTCGGATTTCCAGGCGGGCCTGAGATTCAACGCGCCGCCGAATCCGCAATAGGCTCGGAGCCGAGACTGCCGAGGCCCAACGTGAAAAACTCCCTGGACTTCAGCTTCAGCGGCCTGAAAACAGCGGCCCTGCGCCGTGCTGAAGAAAAGGGCATGTATCCGCCCAGGGAAGATCATAATATTGACTCCCAAGAAGTGTCTGAGGTCGCGGCCGCGTTTCAAGAAGCAATAGTTGACACATTGGTCAAGCGAACGCTTGAGGCGGCGCAACGTTATGATGTCAACGGCATACTGATGGGTGGGGGAGTGGCCGCAAATTCGCAATTGCGGGAATGGATGTCCGATCAATCCGCGACGCCGGTTGTGGTTCCCAGGCCTGGATTGTGTACTGATAACGCGGCGATGATCGGAGCGGCTGCGTTCCTTCGTATCAAAGACAACCCAGACCGTATTTGGGATCTGGACGTGATCCCGAATCTCCGATTAGGCTAACGAGGAGCGAATTTCGACGGGACTCCAGAGTGGTTGACCGACGATTCTTTGATTTGATACAGCCTGTTGATGAAGGAGTTGACATCTTCAGAATTTTCCCCAGAATCAAACTCCCACTTTATCTCCGATCCGCCTGCCCGGAACACTGCGGTCGGTTTGCCTGGCTCAGTAACCTGACTGATGACCAGATAAACACCCATTAACAACACAATTGCAGATGACGCCAGTTTAACGCCCGTGTTTTCAATTGTTCCGAATAGAACGATGGATAGGACGACTGCCAGAGCGGCCCAAAGATAGGCGCTATACCCTTCTCGATTGGAAGTGATCTCGACCGCTTCGACGTCGCGCACAGAAGCGATCACGGCTGTGCGTTGTTTCTCATTGCCGCTGAGGTGAATTATCCGGCTGTCTGTCAGCAGCAGCGCTTCGGGGCGTTTGGNTGNCGGCTTCCNNGCAGAATCGGCNGNGTTGATGGCGAAGGCGACNCGCTCTCNATCCATNAGGGACACGCNTCCGAAGCCGAATTCAGTTAACTCCAAACCAATCTCCTTAACCNCTGATGTCTAATTCTAATGTTNCCAGACNCGAGTTCAACACGGNTGATCACAACATATCAACCACNGTCTCTCCGCCCTTCATCACGAACCGAACGCTCCGCCCCTCNTCCAGAGTTGTCACNTCGTCGAGCGGATTCGAGTCCACCANGATTANGTTCGCGGNCTTGCCAGNTTCGACAGNTCCNATTCGATCATCCAACCCGAGACATTTTGCGGCTCTGCCCGTGGCAGAAATGATTGCTTCCATAGGTGACATTCCGGCTCCGACCAAACAGCTTATCTCCTGGGCATTGTTGCCGTGAACCCACCCACCNGCGTCGGTGCCGGTGACGATCTTGACGCCAGCTTCCATCGCCATCTGAAGGCTCATGACGTGGTGTTCGAGAAGCTCCTCTGACCTTGCCCTGCCGTGGGGAGTTCCTCGCGCTCGGTGGTAGATATACACGCTGAATGTAGGGATGTAAAACACGTCGTTCTCAACCATCAATGGAAGAATGTCGGGGTCTTCATCGAGATGCGTTCCATGTTCGATTGAGTCGACACCGACCTCCACTGCCATACGCAGGCCCGGGCCTCCCAGAGCGTGGCACATTACTCGCTTCNTGTGTGCATGGGCTTCGTCGACGATGGCTTCCAGTTCGTCCCTTCCCATGTGGAGGTCCTTTGGNCCAAGNCCCGGCCGGGAACTGGCNCCCCCAGTCGTGCCTGTTTTTATNGCGTCGGCNCCGCCGAGAATCATTTCTCGAACCTTTGCTCTGGCGGCAGTGGGTCCATCGGCAACGCTGTTGGGCANGGATGGNTTAGGNGGAGCAGGGTGGTGGTAACCAGANGGACTGGCATGGTCGCCGATGCCTCCTGTCGGCGTGATGATGTCCAGCACGACCTGNAGATTGGGGCCGGGAACCAGTCCTTCGTCCACTGCCATTCGGAAACCGGCATCGAGTCCGCCGCCGTCTCGCACTGTCGTGTAACCGGTCTCAAGAGTCTGCTTCAACACCGAGGCTATCCGCAAGTGACGCTGGCTCAGCGGCTCGGTGAGTCCCCATTTGTCCGCCAGTCCATAACCCATAGACGCCAGATGATCGTGGCAATCGATCAGNCCNGGCAACATTGTCATTCCGTTGCCATCAATGATTTGCGCACCGGCGGGAATCTGCCCGGCGTCGGTTGTCGATACATCGGAAATGTCGGCGCCATCCACAATTACTGTGGCGTCTTCGAACAAGCCGCCTTTACCGTCGATCAGTCGGACATTGGTTATTGCGATCACTTTTATCCTCCATGATTGCAGCTATATGCCAATCAGGAATATATCACTTACAGCGAATGAGTCCAAATGGGGCACTGAGAACCCCGAACCGGCGCAGATAGACTCNATATAGCGGCTGTGATACTCTCGACTCAATCCGCGCCTCACAGCGGATTTTTGAAAAAGCACCTTCTTATTAAAATGGACAGATGGAGATTTCGATGGAAAGACCTGTATTTAAGGCTGTGGGCACGCCTGTGGAGGAACTGGACACCCCGGCCCTTGTGGTCGACGTTGGATCGGTGAAACACAACATCGCAGAGGCGCACCGAGCATTCGTCAGCGGCCCTTCGTTGCTTCGGCCCGACGTCCATTCGCACCTGTGNCCCGCGATCGCTGCNATGCAACTGGACGCCCCNGGNACCGTCGGCGGCGTTGCGGTGTCCACCGTTGGGGAAGCAGAAGTGTTCTCTGAGAACGGCGNGTCNGACATATTGGTGCGAAATCTGTTGGTCACGAAATCNAAGATTGTNCGCGCTTGTGGAGTCGCCAGNAGATGCAGTNTAACGGTCGTCGTCGAAAGCNCCGCCAACGCCAANTTGTTGTCCCAAATCNCGTCCGAATCAGGCNTCGAGCTTGGGGTGTTGGCNCAGGTNAAGTCACCAGGNGGACAGATTGGAGCCGCTTCTGCCGNGGNCGCTCTTGCGTTGGCACGAGNCGTTTTGGAACTAGATGGNTTNTTGTTCAAGGGGNTATACGCTGANNGCGAATTTCCGAGTGAAGACGNCGGCTCGAACACGACGCAAACCTTGCTNGAAGCGANAGCGNCNNTGGATAACTCN
The DNA here is from genome assembly GCA_002710885.1 of Chloroflexota bacterium. The sequence goes on from PAIW01000060.1 coordinate 6,046, forward strand.
GGCATCGACGTTCCAATTGTGAGCGTATCGGCAAACGAGGAGCTTTTTAACTCNGGAGGCGCAGAAGGCATCACTGAGGTCATCGCGGGAGCGTATGCNCTGATGGACAATCGACACACTGCGTATCACTCGAACCTTCGACACGCAGCGAAAATCCTGGCCACCATAATAACCCACCCAGAACCAGAGGTGGCGTGGTTAGACACGGGACAGAAAGCTTCAAGCATTGACACAGGACTGCCTGAAGTCGATGGCGCATCGGGCGTGNNNTTGTCCCGAATGAGCGCNGAGCATGGCGGTTTGGTCNTNGAAGGCGACGCTCAAAACTCGTTGAACGTCGGCGACAANGTATGGCTNATNCCGTCAGACATCGGCAACTGCGNCAATGTCTATGACTTCATCCATGCCGCTGAAAACGGCGCGCTGNAAGNTGTNTGGGATGTGGCTGCGCGAGGTCGTTACAGCTAACGAATNTACNTCAAGNGCTGATCTNNGGGCTTGATCTTCAAGGAGANAAACATGAGCATTTACCGGCCACAAATTGGAACNCCGCTGGCAGAGCTNGANACCCCCTGCATGATTGTNNACCTTGATGCGNTGGAGCACAATTTCGACGTCATCGCTGACCTGTATGCNGACTCGCCNACAAAGATGCGCGAGCACGCGAAGAATATCAANACGCCGATAATACTCCACAAGCAAATTCGCGCTGGNGGGACGATGGGCGGNATCTGCACGGCCAAAACCGCCGAGGCCGAGGTTATGGTGGAAGGCGGNTTNACCGACATCCTGATAACCAGTCAGGTGGTGGCTCCTGACAAGNTGGCACGGGTTGCAGCGCTGTCCAANATTGCNGACATCAAGNTGTCTGTTGACTCCGATGGGCCGCTCAACGAATTNTCGCGCATTTCATCCGAAATGGGANCGGATGTCGGAGTTGTTCTTGAGGTTGACACCTCAATGGGCAGAGGCGGCATTCGNGCCATCGAACGAGGCGTGGAGCTTGCCAAAATGACGAACGACCTGCCAGGCGTGACGTTCAGAGGGGTGATGAGTCACCAGTCTCTGGCCGCCGGAGCCGACAACGACAGGGAATCTCGGTTCATCGAGGGGCGNAGGTACATCCANATGTGCCTGGACGTCAAAGACGCCATCGAAGCCGAAGGCATNTCCGTCGANATCGTATCNACAGGCGAGACCTGGACATACGATGTCGCTCCCGAAATTCCNGGCGTCGACGAGGTGCANGGCGGAACTTATGCGCTGATGGCAACACAGGCTGATTACATGGACGCTTTCCAATACGCTGTCAAAGTTCTCTCCACGGTGATCAGCACGCCTGAGAGTAACGTCGCCGTCGGTGATGTGGGGTATAGAGCGATGACTTCGCCCGGTGGTGTGTTGCCTCGTGTGGACGGTATTGCTGGGATCGAAGTGGAGTCTCTTGAGGCGGACGTCATCGTTTTAAGGTCGGATGGCGAGATGCCTTTGGACGTCGGCGACCAATTCCTACTGTTGAGCGCTCAACAAGACATCATGGTCAATCGATGGGACCAGTTCGTGGCTGTCCGAAACGGCAAAGTCGAAGCTGTGTGGCCGATTCTCGCCCGCGGCTGCCATCACTAGAAACAACAAAAAGTTCACGCGAAATTTTGCAGGGCCGACAAGACGCATGGCGGTGGAGTTTCGTTTTTACGATTAATCTGCCTCGACCAGATTGCATCCCATAGCGTGTATCTCGCAACTGTTGGCGTGTTCGGATGCGTAAGCATAAGCCGACGTGGCGGCTATCACGCCTTGGGCGAAAGCTGTTATTGTCTGTTTGAGGTCTCCAGATGCGTCAGTCAAGTCACCTGCGGCGAAAACGCCTTCGATCTTGGTAGCCCCGGCCTGGTCGACGATGACTTCGTTGACGTCGTTCAAATCGAGACCCAACTGGTTTGGCAGATCGACCCGCGAGTCCGCGCCAATCTCGATGAACACGCCGTCTAGAGTCAGTTTGCTACTTCCGTTTTGTTCCTGGCTCGGCACAACTCCAGTCGACTCATCGTCGCCGAGCAACTCCACAACCTGAGTATTGAATATCGGTTCGACATTCGAGGAAGCGTCAAGTTGTGCCAGGTTTATCGGTTCGAGACGGGTGAAGCTTCCCTGGCAGTATATAATGTCCACTTTCTTAGAGTGCACGCCTAGCAGAACCGCGCCTTTGACTACCGAGTCTCCGTAGCCAACAACCGCAACCGTGCTGCCCCAGTGAATCGGAGCATCGCAAGTCCCGTAGTCAGACACTCCGCGACCCATCCATTCAGTTTCATGATCCAAACCTAGCGTTCGGCGCTCCCGGCCAACACCCAGAATTATTGACCCGCCACGAGAGGTCTCTCCTTCCTCAGTAGTCACCTCGAACCTGTCGGCAAGCTTGGCCACTTCGGCGACATTCTCGTCAACTATGGGCACATCGTACTTTTCTACTTGCTCGCGGAATTTCAACATCAACTCGAAGCCATCAATATCTGGATAACCCGGGTAATTTTCGATGATGCCACCGGTGGCAGTTTCTCCGCCGAATATGATGGGCTTCACCTGATAATGGGCCACGTACATCGCCGTCGAATAAGTTGATGCTCCCTGCCCGATTATCAAGACGCTTTAATTCGTATTTTGGTCTGCCAACTCTTCACTTACTGATGCTTTTTAGGGTCGAAATCGAATGTGTTTCAGGTCAACCGTCATTTGATTGGATGTACGGGCGATTCGCGGCGGTTCCCGTGGGGCATTATCTTGCTGATAACATCACTAGCGTCTGGCTGGTGCCTACTGCGAGTTCGGCCCGTGCCTGCACGTTTCGGTTCAGACACAATTCATGTTCCATAAAAATATAACCTCGTCGAGGTTTGACACGCAGGAAGGAAACTGCTCAAATTGTGCTCATGGCAGAACACGATTACGATAGCTTGGGTTACAACGGTCTAAGCAAGCGGCTATTTGCGGCGTGGTACGACTTGTTGAATGCCGGCTTCGAAAACAGGGTCATTCCTTACAGGCGCTTGACTGCTGGGTTAGCGAACGGAAAAGTGTTGGAGATCGGCGGAGGCACTGGCGCTAATCTGCAATTTTACCCACCGGGCGCCGACCTCACCTTCGTTGAACCAAATCCCCACATGGCCGTCCGGCTCCAACGGAACGCAGAGAAAATGGGCAGGTCGGTAACTATTGTGCCTGGTTTTGGAGAAAACTTGCCATTCGAGGACGCCTCGTTCGATACCGCTGTCACGACGCTGGTACTGTGCATGGTTTCCGATGTCGGGAGCGTCGTATCTGAGGTTCGTCGAGTCCTAAGACCTGGTGGCAGATTCCTGTTCTATGAACACGTTGTGTCTACTCAAAAGCGCCTCAGCATCTGGCAGGGGGTTTTTAACCCAATTTGGAAGTTCGCCACGACCGGTTGTAACCTCAACCGAGACCTGTCCGGTGAAATAGGGCAAGTGGGGTTTTCTCAGGTGGAGTTTCGAAGTTTTAGCCTGTCAGTTGGCGTGCCTATTACGATTCCTAACATAGTCGGTGTCGCGACAGTCTAGGTCGCAAGCCTGACCCACCTTGGCAACGGAGCATAAATGGATTTCAATTTCAATTGGACGAAATATCGAGACAACACTGGGATGCCGCTGGCTGGGATGCCATCGCGCCTCGTAGTGGGCGCGAACGCGATAATTTTCGATGACGATGGTTGCATCTTGCTTGAGAAACGCTCTGACAACGGGTGGTGGGGGCTCCCAGGTGGTCACGTCGAGATAGGCGAATCAGCTCAAGATGCTGTGGTTCGAGAGGTGTTTGAGGAGACTGGTCTCGTAGTTGAGATCAAGCGGCTGGTGGGCGTCTACTCACACCCTGATAATCTCTGCTTCGTTCAGTATCCAGACGGTGATACGGCGCACATTTTGTCCTTAGTGTTTGAATGCACAGCCACGGGCGGCACACTTGAGATGTCGGATGAAAGCACGGAACTTCGGTACAATCATGTCAATTCTTTGCCCGATCAGGTGGTCTTGTCTCACAAGATTAGAATCGAAGATGCTTTGCTTCGTTCTCCAATTCCTTTTGTCAAATAACCCCTGCTGTGCAGGTTTGCAATTGACACAGCATAGGCCGTGACCTACCATTATGTCAGGTCGTGCTAGGCGGGGAGATAGCGGTGCCCTGAACTCGCAATCCGCTCTAGCGAGGCTGAATTCCTCCCTGAGGTCTTCTTTGCGCAGCCTCTGTTGGCGGTTTCTGATGTTGAGAGTTGGGTCCTGCGCGGCGGAAGCCTGCGAACTCCGTCAGGTTCGGAAGAAAGCAGCGGTAAGTGGTAACTTTCGTGCGCCGCGGGTCCACCTGACTTGAGTTGGAGCCGTCGAAAATGCCGGCGGAAGGGATCGAAGGGCGGTGCACGGCCTAACATGTCTTCTTCACTATGCCCCTTATACCTACGGTGCCATTGATGATCCCCAAACCGGGAACACCTGTCCGAAGTGTGACGCGGTCCAAGCCTAAAAAATCCCTAGGCCAAAATTTTCTCGTGGACTCGCGTGTCGCCAAAAAAATCATTTCTACCGCCGACATCAGTTCGGACGACACAATCCTAGAGATCGGGCCGGGCAGAGGAGCTTTAACTAGGCATCTTGCTGAAACCTCCAAGAGGCTCGTGGGAATAGAACTCGACCCGGAATTAGCGTCGGAATTACAGGCGCGCTTTTCTAATGACCCTGGCGTAGATATAATTCACGGCGACGCCAGAGACGTGTCCGTCGACCAATTTATCAACGCCGGTGAACGCTACAAACTACTGGCAAATCTGCCATATTATGCGGCCAATCGCATCGTGCGTAGATTTCTCACAGCCGAGCGCAAACCATCAATCCTCGTCTTCATGGTGCAACGAGAAGTCGCCCGAACCATGGCCGCGCAGCCAGGAGGCATGGGTTTGTTGTCGGTGATGATCCAACTGTACGGCTCGGTCAAGGTGGCGTTCACAGTGCCTCCCAGGGCTTTTCGACCTGCGCCAAAAGTCACATCTGCCGTGGTTCGCATCGATGTATACGACCAACCGGCGCTCGATCTTATATCTGACGAAGATTTTTTCGATTTGGTCATTGCTGGATTCAGCGCCCCGCGCAAACAGATCAAAAACAGCCTGAGGAACGGCCTAAAGGTGACGAGCGAGATTGCAGACGTCATGCTCGAAACGGCTGACATTGACCCCAAACGTCGACCCGAAACCCTGTCAGTGGCAGAGTGGGGGGAGGTGTACAATCAATGGCGGACTGTGAACCNTTGATTCACAAACGAGCGAATATCAATTNGACATGCTGAAACTCGAAGCGCACGCAAAAATCAACCTCACGTTGGAGATTCTAGGGCGAAGAGACGACGGATTTCACGAAATCGTTTCGGTGATACAGACAATCTCGTTGCACGACACAGTGGTCATTGATCACAGTGAGTCTCTTGAGGTTGAATGCGAGATCGAAGGGTTAGGCGTGAGGGATAACCTCGCATATCGCGCCGCAGACCTGTTGAGGGAAAAGTCGAAGACCGATTTGGGGGCAAAGGTCAGAATCTACAAGCGAATCCCTGTATCTGCAGGGTTGGGCGGCGGAAGNGCTGACGCCGCGGCAGTCCTGGTGGGCTTGAATCAGCATTGGAAACTCNAACTCGCCCTTCGCGAACTCGAAGGCATCGCGTCCGAACTTGGATCGGACATCCCGTTTTTGTTGACTGGCGGGGCGGCGATGCTCACAGGTCGAGGCGAAAAGGTACGATCGTTGCCGCCTGTCGAACTTCCCTGGCTCGTGTTGCTTTGCCCGGACATCGAAGTCGAAGATAAAACCGCCGCAATGTTTTCCAATTTTCCTCCGTCCAATTACACTCGTGGGGCGTTGACGCGAAAACTCGAAGCNCGTATTCGCGGTGGTGGAGACGCGCCGCCTCAGTTTTTCTTCAATGCGTTCGATGAAGTGGCCCTTTCGACGGTAAGCGGTCTCGATGAATACTGGCGCGGCTTCGCGGCGTTGGGCGCCCGAGAAATACATGTGGCGGGCAGCGGGCCAACGCTNTTTGCGCCAGTGGCCCANAAGGAAGTCGGAACGGCTCTCCATCTGNTGTTGCAACACAAAAACCGCTGGAACTCTCATCTGGTNTCGGCTTGGAACCCGACAAGCAGNCANTAATGANCGCTCTCGTGGCNGGAATGGCGACCGGAGCGTTGATGGCGTCAGTGTTTGTCNCCGCNGGCATGTTCTTGGCATTCCTGCTAATCAAANACCCATCTCCGAATNTNGCNGTTTACCTNGCGAGATTCCCGCCGGGCGGTCTCATTATGGCAATAGTCGTTTTGTCTTACCCNATCTGGGGGTTCATNGGAGTNATCCTTGNAGTCTCNTTACTCGCTCTTGAAAACNCNGCGCCCGGTGGCGGGCTNGGGACTTCGAATCTCACATACTCGTTCGGAGTGTTGACCGCTTTTCCGATACTGGCGGCGCCTGTCGCATATATNCTCCNGAAGGTNTGGCACGGAATTATGGGCATAGCTCTTGCAGCAGGAGGCATNTTCGGTTGGTTGCTGCCTGTCTTCGCTTCNTAACCGACTTCTAGACTCAANAAATTTAGTTCGACGACGCGATCGGAGAAATGATTGGCAATATTCGACCTGCATGTTCATACGGTCCGTGGAAGCAGTGACAGNAGTCTCACCCCAGAGCAGTTGGTGAACGAGGCAACTCGTNTNGNGTTGAGCGGTGTTTGCCTAACCGAACACAGTGGCGGNTGGGAGCAGCCTGAGTTCGACCAGGCGTTCGAAGATNCCGGANTTNCGGTTATNCGAGCGNTGGAAGTGGATACCGATATGGGACACATTTTGGTGTTCGGCATGCACAGGTATGTGGCAGGAATGCACAAAGCATCCGANCTTCGCAAGGCGGTGGACAACGCCGGGGGNGTGATGATCTCGGCACATCCCTTNAGAAATTTCTTCAACAGGCCACCTTACAACACGAATCTNCTNTTNCCAAAAGGTCGCCANATTCCAGAGTCTGCGAGCGATGCGGCCAATCATCCGCTTTTCAATCTCGTCGACGATATAGAGGTCGTCAACGGCTCGAANACGAGCCAGGAAAACANTTATGCTTCAGATGTCGCGACAGCCCTGGGATTTCACGGCACCGGNGGCAGCGATGTTCATTCCGCGCACGGCCTGGGCAAGGGAGTCACAATTTTCAACCGNGATATTAANAGCGAATCTGACCTTGTNNAGGCTCTGAAAGCGAAACANTACTCTCCAGGCTTCCGAGATGGGTCAGGNAATGTTCACTCACNCGTCGATTCGCCNNAGGCACAATNGCCGAATTAATACTTNCGCAACCCACGCGTCCCAANCGCCTATCCNCCCGCAAACTGGACACGTATGNTGGATNNAGACTGAATTNGTTGAACNAAACAACAGCAANCCGCCGACCGGTGCAACAATTTTGAGAATCGAATATTTATGACTCTATTGCAAAAAACNTCGCCGCTGGATGAAGCGTGGATCGCCCTGGATCTCGAAACGACTGGTCTTTCGCCAGANTCTGACGAGATAATCGAAGTTGGNGCCGTAAAATTTGTCGGCGACGAAGAAGTTGAGACGTTCCAAAGCTTCGTGAATCCGGGACGGCAGTTGTCNGATTTCATCACTGATTTGACAGGCATCGTCCAAGAAGACGTCGATNGCGCGCCCGCATTCGGAAGCNTAGCGCCTANACTCGCTGTGTTCCTCGGANCTGCGCCTATCGTAGGGCACAATGTTGAGTTCGACCTCGGATTTCTTCGAGCCAAAGGCATGCGATTGTCCAATCAGATTTGCGACACNTGGGAANTAGCTTATGTGCTGAGACCGGACGCGAAAGCTTATGGTNTGGAAGCGCTGGCNGGGCTNCTTAGTGCCACTCACNTTAATCCACATAGGGCGGTGGACGACGCTCAGGCGACCCGNCAGGTGTTCNTGACGTTGGTCCGGGAACTAGCTGATCTNGNCGAGCCCACGCTGACAGAAATGAATCGNTTGGCCCAACGGTCNGGCTGGAAATTGCGGCACATTCTAAATTCCATNAACTCCNCAGGNACCCGTAGCCGNCCGAAAATCGGAGANATTCCTGTTGGCGGCGCGCCACGAGACCGCGCCCAGTTGATGTTTGGATTGGACACACGAGCGCTCAGCCAGCGGTTGAANCACGACCGCCCTCTCCGACCCAATGAGCGCCTTGTCCCAGTTGACAGATCGCTNGTNGAGGANATGCTNCAATCGGGGAGCGTATTCNCGGAAGCATTGAANAATTTCGACGAACGACCCGAGCAGATNGAAATGGCCGGAGCAGTNACCGATTCGCTCAATTCTGGAGGCANGTTAATTGTCGAAGCGGGAACCGGCGTCGGCAAGTCCATGGCCTATTTGCTTCCCGCCGCTATTTACGCCGCTNTCAACAACCGTCGAGTCGTCGTGTCCACCAACACGATCAANCTCCAAGAACAGTTGGTCACAAAAGACNTGCCTGCNATGNTAAAAGGCATGGCAAGCGTGCCTGAACTCTCCNATCTCGATGTTCACTTCACCCAGTTGAAGGGNAGNGCGAACTACCTGTGTGTNCGGAAGTGGCAGAATCTCCNAGCCTCTGACAACGCCGACGAAACGGAAGCTCGCATGCTGGCGAAAACATTGCGGTGGCTNCAAACNACCGAAACCGGAGACCGTTCCGAACTCAACCTGGGTCACCGGTCTGCGGCTGCGCCGTGGGAACGATTGTCNGCTCAGGGAGCNCAGGATTGCATTTCATCTGGCGGNCCCTGTTTCCTNCGCGCGTCGAGAGAGAAAGCTGCCGCATCCCACATCGTCGTCGTCAATCACGCNTTGTTGCTGTCGGACCTGGCNATGGGAGGGTCNGTGATCCCNGAGTACGACATTCTCATCGTTGACGAGGCTCACCATCTGGAGGATGAAGCAACGCGCCAACTNGGTTTTGAGCTTCCACAGGCGGCGTTCGACGATCAATTTCAGTCCATGATCGGGGAACGCGGACTGTTTAACGAAACTCTGAGCGCGATCCGCCGCTCGGCGTCNGGCGCGTCGCGNCAAAAATCTGTTGAGGAAGCGAGCGNGAANGCGGCGCTNCAACTGCCACAANCCAGAGAACGANTAGCCNTGTTNTTTAANNNACTGACTTCGGCGCTGTTCGNCGCTACAGAAGGGCAACNGCGTCAGAACGATGAGTCGCGGGTCACCAGCGCAACTCGCTCCCAACCAGTGTGGTCCGAATTGGAGATCGCNTGGGAGAACGCTGACATCCTNATCGCCGAAATTGGAACGATTCTGAGNGANCTTCACAAATCTCTNGNAGGGCTTGATGANAGNAACATTCCCGGCTACGACGGGTTGATNACAGAAGTGACCGAAGCGACNCAAAGCAACGCCGAGTTGAGAAAGCGGCTAGCTGAGTTCGTGGTCAACCCGCAAGATGACGGAATATATTGGGCCACGAAAAACTCACGGAGTCAGGGCATCATNCTTCACGCGGCGCCATTGGATGTGGGGGACACGCTCGATAAACTTCTCTATTCGGNCAAGGAATCAGTGGTTNTGACCAGCGCCACGCTCAGTACAGACGGCAACTTCAAGCATTTGATTGANCGTGTCGGATTCAACGACGCCGATCAGTTGCTCNTGGGTTCGCCGTTCAACTACGAAGATGCGGCGNTGCTCTGTGTTCCCANNGATATGCCGGANCCAAACGCCGACGATTACCAGCGTGCAGTCAATTGGGCNGTGATCCAGGCCGNCCAATCGTCCGGTGGTCGNGCGATGGCGCTCTTCACTTCACATGCGTCGCTTAGAGCNTGCGCCACGGCAATTCGGGGGCCAATGAAATCGGCTGGAATAAATGTGCTGGCCCAAGGGGTGGATGGCACTCCTCAACAACTTGTGTCACGGTTCCTGGAAAACCCGGAAACCGTGCTGCTCGGAACTTCCAGCTTTTGGGAGGGNGTTGATCTCGCAGGAGACGCTCTGAGAGTGCTATTGGTTGCGCGATTGCCATTCAACGTGCCTTCAGAGCCAGTCTTTGCAGCCCGTTCCGAACAATATGAAAACTCGTTTAACCAATATGCGGTGCCTCAAGCAATTCTGAAACTTCGGCAAGGTTTTGGCCGTCTTATCAGGACGAAAACCGATCGGGGTGTCGCCGTAATTCTGGACCAGCGAATCCTCACTAGACGGTACGGGCAGGCGTTCATTCAGTCCCTTCCTCCTGTCACAGTCGAACCGTGTTCCATGCGAGAATTGCCGGACAAAATTGAAAGGTGGCTCGACGGATAGATGGCATTTATCGAACACAGCGATGCGTTTGACCTTGCCGCGACTCTTGAGAGCGGTCAGGCGTTCCGATGGCTGCGCGAAGACGCACAAAACGACGGGACAACGTGGTTTGAAGGAGTGATATTCTCCAACATCGTCCGTATCAGGCAGGTCACCGGAGGAGTGGAATGGGACGCATCTCCGGACTCCGAGACTTCTATGGCGCCGATTCTCAGAGATTACCTCAGGCTGGACGACGACTTTCCCGCTATCATCTCAGCTCTGGAGATCGACGACATATTGAGCGGAGTGTTCGCCGAGTACACGGGCATCCGTATCCTGCGTCAGGAGCCGTGGGAATGCCTCGTGACGTTTATCTGTTCAGC
>PAIW01000061.1 GCA_002710885.1 Chloroflexota bacterium
ACCTTCTGTAAGCTCCTCGATCAATCGCGCTTTCTGTTCATCTCTCATCTCCTGAACAGCTTGTCTCTCAGAGAATATGGCCCGATTGCGCCCTCGATTAACCTCCAAAACTTTCATCTGGAGGGATTTACCGATGTCTTGAGCTTGCGCCTCTCTCCTGGCGGCGTCAATTTCTGGGTCAACCTCTCCCTCTCCCTCTCCGTCCTGATACATACGGAAATGGTCGCGGGACACGCTGACAAGTTGGGACATTGGCACAAAACCTTGTACGCCGTCGACTTCAACGATTGATCCGCCTCTGTTGAAACCTGTGATCGCGCCAATAATCACTTCGCCGTTATCCAGGGCTTTTTCCAGGTACCTCCAACCCTGCTCGCCCACCGCCCGGTCGACAGAGAGGATTGCTGGCTGATCGGCAGTCTCAGGTCGCACTACCATCGTTAATACTGACACGCCGACATCCAGTTCGGCGAGTTCATCTTCGTTAAGGGTCCGCATCTCTGTTGGAGGCACATGGCCTTCGGCCTTCTGACCGATATTCACGAAGATACCGTCTGCATCCGCCCGCATCACGACGCCTTCTACGACATCGCCTCTGCGAACTGGTTTTATGGGAGCCATAGAGTCAAGAAGCTCGCCCATGCCCTGTTCCTGGGAAGCGAGGAGATCATCCATATCCTCGTCATCGGCGTCCAAGAGCCCATCCATGTCATCGAGCATGTCTTGCTCTTGGGTACTGTCGCGTTCTTCTACGTTCATTTTACCGCTTTCCCGAGTGGGGTTCGGACGTTTTCATTATAGGCGTAATAACTGGGTAGTGTAAAGCCATTAGGGGTCATGTGCATGGCTTGAATGTGACCGGAAACTGGCCCGCCTGAAGTGTGGCTGTGACGCCGACTCCTGCCCAACTCTTTCTCTGAGTGTGTTGATTGTAACACGCAAGGAAAGTCGTGGAAACCCGGGTTCCAGGAACGTTTTTCAGCTACGCAATACGAGGGGACGTGCATTTGTACGGGCGAAATGGGCGGTTGAGGAAATATCCGGGAAAGAAAAATCCCCTGGCAGTGACTTATTTTCCCACGCCATTACTAACGCAGTATCGTCGGCGCTAAAGCGTTTCACTACCGTGTTCGAGATGGGAACGGGTGGGGCCGCTTTGCTCCAACCACCAGGAGGATATACAAGCAGTATAAAGCGCCCAAAGAAGCAGTGTCAACGCGAATTTGACGCCTGACACTCGATGAATGGGAACAGATTTGGCCATCAGGATACCTCCAATCTATTTTAAGACAATGCCAAGCCCATTCCCAAAAATTTCTGTCTGCGTTCATCAAGATTCAGCCAAGATTTCGAGGGTTCCTTTGATGGGTTGATTTCAACATCACAATACGCCGCCCACGTCCAAAATTCGAACGCTAATTTAATTGACCCCATATATAGCGCGTGCTAGCATGTTTTAAACGAGCGTCCATGATTCGTTGGAATTTAGCGGCTGTCAATACAAATCCCAGTTGAATCGGGGCAATTAACTGGACCGTCAATCAAGACGACAATTGGAGGTCAGCGAGTGGCAACAACCAAGATTCTCGAGGTCAGCGCACTGGCCGCTGAAAAGTTCCATGACATTCTCAAGGAGCAGGGCGAAGACGATGGTATGCTCAGGGTGATGGTTATGCCAGGAGCCCAGGGCGGAATGCAGTACGTTCTCAGCGTTGAAAAAGAGGCTGGCGACGGCGATTTCGTCATCGACACCAGCACAATACAGGTGCTCATTGACGCCGACAGTGCTCCTTTACTGGACGGTTCTGAGATCGACTATGTCGAAGGGCTTATGCGATCTGGTTTCGTCATCAGCAACCCCAACTTCCAGAGCGCTGGCGGATGTGGCTGCGGCGGCGGTGGCGGAGGATGTGGCTGCGGTGGCGGTGGCGGAGGATGCGGCGGTGGCGGTGGAGCCTGCGGTTGCGGCGGACACTAGGCCAAAAAGCCTAACTGAACAGGTTGTTCAAGACGGGGCGCAAATTGCGCCCCGTTTTTATTTTGGCAGCAGCCCGATTTTCGGCATATCAAATCTGACCATATTCGCCTAAGAGAATAATTCATGCTAATTCACATCTTGGATGATTTTCAGCGAAACCCTACACAGGCAATCATCACTCTGGCAGCGTTTTCATTTTCACTTGTTATTGCCATCACAGTGCACGAGTTCAGTCACGCTTTGGCGGCTACGTCACTGGGCGACCGCACCGCTCAGAGCCAGGGCCGCCTGTCCCTGAACCCCGCCGCTCACCTCGACCCGGTGGGCACTGCGCTGATATTTTTCGCGGGATTCGGCTGGGGCAAGCCGACACCAGTGAACCCATTTTTGTTCCTGAGAATCAGCCCTCGCCAGGGAATGGCGTTGGTGTCTGCGGCAGGGCCGATCTCGAACATCGTAGTGGCATCGCTTTTCGCCATCCCGATCAGAGCCGGCCTGGTTGACACTGGCGGATTCGGTTTCGAGCTGTTTGGGGAATCCGCCAACGACATAGCCGGCGTTATACTCATCAACATGGTTTTTTGGAACCTACTCCTGGCAACATTCAATCTGCTGCCCATCGCTCCGCTTGACGGCTTTAAGGCAGTCCTGGGAATCCTGCCGCCTAAGAGCGCCCGCGGTTTCGCCCGACTGGAGCAGTACGGCCCTGGAATCCTGATGATGACAATCATGCTGGAGTACATCCTGCCGGGGCCTGGAATACTGTCCAGTTTCATCAATCCGATATTGAACCTGCTCACCACGGTGGTATTAGGTGGACAGGTGTTGTGATAATCTGGTATCTAATACCATCGGCGCATACGAATACACGGGGCACGGAGGTGATGGATTGGAGAGAATAACAATTATCGGTGTGGGGCCTGTGGGAGTCTCCATGGGCCTGGGCCTGATGAAGCGCAAGCTCAACAACACAGAAATCATCATATCTTCGGGCGATCGAGGGGTTATGAGCGCGGTGTCAAAGATGAACGCCGCGAATGAGACCGTAAGCAATCTCCGATCCGCTGTCGAAGGGGCGCAGCTTGTGGTGCTCGATTTGCCGATCGGCGAGATGCGGGAAATTTTGGAAGCAATCGGCCCAGTTCTCGACGAGGGGGCTGTAGTCACAGACACATGCGCGACCAAAACTCCGGTGCTGGAATGGGCAGAATCCTACATTCGCAGCGATGTCGACTTCGTCGGCGGACACCCACTGCCAAAACGGCTGCCCAACACCATTGAATCTGCTGACCCCAGCATATTCACGGACGCCCGCTATACTGTGACGCCCGGGAAAAAAACAGACGAATCCTCAATTCGCACAGTTGTCGGACTCATCGAGGCCCTCGGTTCCAAGCCTCTGTTCCTCGATCCTGCCGAGCATGACAGTTACGCCGCCGCTATGCACTACCTGCCGCTGGTGATGTCATCTGCGTTCGTCAACGCCACCGCAGGCAGTGACGGTTGGAGAGAGATGCACGAACTGGCGGACGCCAGTTTCGACACCTTCTCACGTCTTGCATCCAACGACCCGCTAGACAACGAAGCGGTCTGCTTCGCCAGCCCCGACGCACTGGTTCATTGGGTTGATCAATTGATCGGCCAACTATACGCTTTCCGCAACCAAATAAAAGACAAAGATGAACAGCTTCTGGAGCGGTTCGTTACTTCGTGGGAACTGCGCGCTCGCTGGGAAGCCGACGCGGTGGTGCCAGACAACAGCTTGGACTTGCCATCTGCCTCCCAGTCAATGGCAACGGCGTTTTTCGGTGATAGGCTCGCGAAACGCATGCAAGGACTTCGCGGTGAAGGCGAGGAAAAAAAACGCTTCGAATACTTCCGAAAGAGCCGCGACTAAGCATGTCGCCGCCGGTTCACTTGATGGCAAATTTGCGATGGAACGCATTTTGTCTGAGTTCGGCGATTACTGACGGTCTATAGTGCGAACCGACTCGCCGCGCAGAGACCGCAACCCTATTCCAGGCAAGGGGAAGCTGTTTGTGTTGTCAGGCCCGTCTGGCGTAGGCAAAGACGCCGTTCTCTCCCTTATGAGAGAGAATGGCCTGCCTTTGCACTTCACTGTCACTGCGACCACCAGGCCTCAGCGCCTTAATGAGGTCGATGGAGTAGATTACTTTTTCTACTCCGACTCAGAATTTGCCGCAATGATGGCAGAAAACGAATTTCTAGAATCCGCAATCGTCTACGGGTACCGGTACGGNGTGCCCAAANGCCCNGTGAATCAAGCACGGGATCAGGGAATTGACGTCATAATCAAGGCGGANATACAAGGNGCGGCGAGCATCAGGACAGAAGCTCCNGACGCCGTGCTGATCTTCCTCGANCCGCCCGACATCCCGGAACTCACCCGGCGCTTGACTGAACGAATGACCGAATCTTCGGACGCCTTNAAAATNCGCATCGCCACAGCNCAGCNTGANATGGTCGAAGGCTCAAAATTCGACCATCGNGTCGTCAATCACAATGGAAGGCTGGACGACGCGGTAGCCGAGATTGNACAGATAATCTCNGANGCAAAGTCCCAGCNTTCACAACACAACCAAAACNTCGAAACAGGAGATTAACNACATGGATCGTGCGCTTGAGGATGTAAAGGTGCTGGACCTGACCCACGTTCAGGCTGGGCCGTCCTGCGGNCAGATGCTTGGATTCCTCGGCGCCGACGTCGTGAAGATNGAGGACACCCGTGGCGGAGACTCCACNCGCTGGGAGTTGGCCCACNNCGATGACNCCGACAGCTTTTACTTTCTGATATTCAACAACAACAAACGCGCCATAACCCTCGACCTGAAAACTGAAAAAGGGAAAGAGGTGTTCAAGGGTCTGGTCAAGTGGGCTGATGTTCTGTTGGAAAATTTCTCAAAAGGAATGCTGAACCGTCTTGGTTTAGGCTGGGACGTCCTCCAACAGATAAATCCCAGGCTAGTTTACGCCACGATCAAAGGCTTCGGAGAGTACGGCCCGCAATCNGACTACAAAGGCTTCGAGTTNGTCGCTCAAGCCGTGGGNGGAGCNATGGCGACCACNGGCCACCCAGACCGACCTCCCGTGAGTATCGCNCCGGGCGTCGGAGACTCAGGCAGCGGCCTTCACGCCGCAATCGGAATCCTGGCNGCTCTTCACAANCGAGAGCGCACCGACAAAGGCCAGAAGGTCGAGGTCTCCATGCAGGANGCGGTCGTCAATCTGATGCGTATGCGCCTTACGCCAACGCTGGCAGGCAACGTCCGCCCTCGTCAAGGACATATGGGATTTCGCGGAGTTCCAATGGTNTTTCCGACCTCGCCGGGTGGCCCGGACGACTACGTGATGATCCATCCCAGAGGTGACGGTTGGGACATAATGCTGGCTGCGATGGNCAAAGCTGAGCTTATCGGCGACCCAAGATTCGACAGCGAGGNAGANCGCAANAAANACGCCGAGGAGGCCACACAGATTATCACCGAATGGACNTTGCAACANACCAAGCAAGAAGCTATGGACATCCTGGCCGGAACCGGAGTCCTTGCAGGCGCCACCTACACGCCNGAGGANCTGCTTGAGCAGCCGCATCTCATNGAGCGCGAGATGATCGTGTCCGTNGACGANTCGGTGCGAGGCGACTACCCGATGATCGGAATGCCNATCAAANTATCCGACGANGACACAGTCGTCACCCGCGCTCCGAGATACAGCGAGCACACCGTAGAGGTGCTAACAACCATCTTAGGCTACACTGAGGCCGAAGTCGCCNAAATGCGNGATCAGGGCGTCGTCCGGGAGGCTAAATAAACCACTTTCGAATCCGNCGCTTNTCANCTTGGCATCACCATATCGTATCGGTTCATGAGTTCAGCCATGACGNNGGGGGCGACGNAANCCNGTGCTTCTCGACCAANNCAGNCAATTCANCAAAATACCCTTCAAAGCCNCCCGGAGACATGATGACCANAAATNNAGAGGTCTNNNNGCTNGGGTTGCCGAAGCCANGCNACACNCCTGTGGGAACNACNACAAATGCTCCCNTTGACAGCGTNNTCCACNCCGNCGCTANCTTGATCTCCAANGTCCCTTCGANAACATAGAATGCTTCCACTGTCTGGTTGTTGATGGGCACAGGNGGTCCGCCGAAGTCNAGAAGANCCTTGTANTCGAATATTGACAGAAAACCTNCGGNACGNAATTAAGGCGCCTGCAACTCCGCGACCATGCTCTTCAGNTTGTCCTCATCTTCCGGAGATTCGACCGGNATGTCGAAGCCGATGGACGACGCATANCCNCCATATNTAGCCTTCAACTTCGGCACGATGTCGTCGTGAGTTCCGANGACNGAAAATGCNTCGACCATATCGTCAGTAATCAGNGANGNCATTTCGCTCCACTTGCCNTCTATAGACATGCGGTAGAGTTTGGCAGCAGTGTCGTCCCAGCCGTGAGTNGCCATGACCGGCANATAGCTTCTNGTCGAGGCGTAGAAAGAGATNCGNCCCTTCGTGATCTGAACCTGTCGGTCCACTTCCTCATCGTTCTTGCCTGTGACGATNAATCCGCCNGCGGAGACTTCGATGTCNTCCAGCGTTCGCCCCGCCCTTGCCGCGCCACGNGCGATCTGGGGNAGAATAAACTCCTGGGTNTATTTGTGNGTGCTGAATCCGTGAACCAGCACCCCGTCACATACCTCGCCCGCGACACCCAGCATGTTGGTGTTCACCGCAGAGATGTACACCTTNATATCTGGGTGATCNATGGGGCCTGGATTNAAAAACGGNGGCATCANGTTGAAGGTAAAATTCTCGCTAGTGTAATCCACCNGGGTTTTGGTCTGCCANGCGTTCCAGATATGTTTCATTCCATTTATNTAATCGCGCATACGNGGAGCCGGAGGCGTCCAGTTCATCCCGAAACGTCGGACGATGTGCCCNTTCACCTGACTNCCAAGTCCCAGCACAAACCGGCCGTTNGACATAGCGGCCAGGTCCCAGGCGATGTAGGCNGTGTCCATCGGGTTNCGGGCGAAGGCCAGNGCGATGGAAGTTCGCAGGGTTATGTTCTCCGTATGCTCGGCGGCAATCGCCAGCGGAAGGTATGGGTTGTGATTGGTCTCGCTGGACGAAAAAACGTCGAACCCGCGACTCTCGGCATTCCGAGCCGACTCCGCAATCTCACTGGGCGACCTGCCCGTTAACCCTGTTCCAACCTTCATCGCTCACGCCTCCTGATTTTCATTTATTGCTTCATCGAAGCGCGCACATTCTAGCAGACGGACATTATCAACGCACGAGTTCTCATTCTGTTCTCCCTTCTTGCGATAGGCACACAACCCACGTAATATGAGGGTCGCCAGACATTCACGGTGCCACAAGACTCTCTTGTCGACCCGCGCACAACTCAATAATTCCTGGAGATGAACATGACCGACCAGATTGGATTTTTCGACGCCTTATACACTCAACGGGCCATCCGGCACCTAAAGCCCGACCCCGTGCCACGCGAGACCATTGAACGACTTATCGAAGCCGGCACCAAAGCGCCTAGCGGCGGGAACAGCCAAGGCTGGAAATTCATCGTCATCACAGACTCTGAGACCAAATCCGCAATCGCCGAATACTATCTACAGGCATGGGAGATGGCTTACGGGAACCAGAACCCTTCGCCTCCGAACATTCAAAGCCACGTCCGGTCGTCGGCAGATTATCTGGCGCGAAACATGGCTGACATGCCGGTCCTGCTCATGGCCTGCATCCATCACGACGGTTCGCCATCGAGTATAACTCGCGGCTCGTCCATTTACCCCGCGGTTCAGAACATCCTGCTTGCCGCCAGAGCGTTGGGCCTGGGAAGCGCGATAACCACGCTGCACAAACGGTACGAAAAGGAGATCAACGACCTCCTGGGGATACCTGACAATGTGGAAACTGCCGCCCTTTTGCCCATCGGATTTATCCAGGAAGGGTACAAGTACGGCCCAACCCGCCGCGCTCCGGTCAGTGAAGTCACATTCTGGGAGAAATGGGACGAATCGTAATCTGCAAACCCAGTTCATCATACCCAACAACCATCGGATGAATGGCACGTGGAAATATAAACATTGATACAATTTCAACCTGAAACCACATTCCGTAGCGAGGTAATTTAGTGACTTACGAGTACCTGAAATACGAGACAAAGGACCGCATTGCCTACGTCACGATCAACCGACCGGAGCGTCTGAACGCCCTGCATCCGCCAGCCAACATGGAGATGTACGAAGCGTTCTGCGAATTTCGAGACGACCCCGACGTGTGGGTCGCTATCCTTACTGGAACGGGAGATCGGGCATTCAGCGCGGGCAACGACCTGCGATACACTGCCGAACAGGACCAGGTCCGCGACAAGCCGGGAGCGAGAGCGGACCGCGCGCCGTTCGGTGGCATCACATCGGACTTCGAGTGCTGGAAGCCCATCATCGCCGCCGTCAACGGATACGCCCTGGGCGGCGGGTTCGAAATCGCGCTGGCATGCGACATCATCATAGCTGCCGACCATGCGGAGGTCGGACTGCCAGAGCCGCGTGTCGGACTATACGCCGGCGCTGGCGGAGTCCACAGGCTCCCCAGGCATATCCCCATGAAAATCGCCATGGGCATGATGCTCACGGCCCGTCGCATCAAGGTCCAGGAGGCTCAAAAATTAGGGCTGATTAACGAGGTTGTCCCCCTCGCAGATCTGATGACCACTGCCGAGCGGTGGGCGTCTGAAATATTGGAATGCGCGCCAATGTCGGTACGCGCCTCCAAGCAAATGGCAATCCAGGGCCTCGACTCTCCGCTGAACATCGCGTTCGCTCGTAACTATTCTGAGCAACAGAAACAAGTAGCCTCCAATGACAGAATCGAAGGCCCGCGCGCCTTCTCCGAGAAACGCCCGCCCAAGTGGACCGGGACCTAATATGAGCCTTTTGAACTAAACCATTATTGCCAATCAGGATTGCCGCCGCGTCTTTGACTCTGGCGGCGATTCTGCGACGACAGCCGTAATCAAGGAATGATTCATGACCGAAGCCACCGCCGTGACCCTTCCCAAAAACGTAAAACCTGTCCGATATGACCTGACGCTGATTCCCGACCTGGTCGACTTCACTTTTTCAGGCAGTGAGAGTATAGACATTGCGATTCTAGAGCCAACGTCAGAGATCGTTCTGAACTGCGCGGAGATTGGTATCCAGTCGTCATCGCTTTCGATGGGGGGCGAAACACAAATTCCGACAGAAACGGTTTTCGACGAAAATGCCGAGACTTTAACATTCAAGTTCGGTTCAGAATTAACTGCGNGTCAGGCAACATTGAGCATCGAGTTCACGGGNGAATTGAACGATCGACTTCTCGGTTTCTACCGAAGCGCGTACACCGATTCGGACGGCAAAGAAAGATACCTCGCAGCAACCCAGTTCGAGTCNACAGACGCCCGANGGTCATTTCNGTGCTGGGACGAACCATCNGTAAAAGCCGCGTTCNAAGTGACTCTGATAATCCCTTCTGAGTTGAAGGCCGTGTCCAACATGGAGATCGTCAGTGAATCCGACGATGGCAATGGCAAGACCAGGGTTCAGTTCGCCGAAACGCCCATCATGTCCACGTACTTGCTCGCCTTCATAGTCGGCGACATTGCGTGCATCGAAGACACCACGCCGGACGGAACACTCATGCGAGTCTGGGCCACCCGAGGCAACGAAGACAAGGGCCAGTTCGCCCTTGAGACTTCGATTGACCTGCTNGCCTACTTCAACGACTACTTCGGAATACCGTATCCACTGTCCAAACTCGACCACATAGCGTTGCCTGACTTCGCCGCCGGAGCAATGGAGAACTGGGGAGCGATAACATACCGCGAGACTGCCCTGCTGGTTGACCCGGAGAACAGCTCAGCCATCACCCGTGAGGTTGTCGCCGCNATCATCTCCCACGAGATGGCCCACCAGTGGTTCGGCGATCTCGTCACGATGGCTTGGTGGGACGATCTGTGGCTCAACGAGAGCTTCGCGTCGTGGATGGGCGACAAGGCCGTCGATGACCTGCATCCAGAATGGGATATGTGGA
Organism: Chloroflexota bacterium; assembly: GCA_002710885.1. The sequence continues at coordinate 10,093 of PAIW01000061.1, forward strand.
CCCAGTTCCTCTGTAACGACACCATGAGCGCCCTTTCGCTGGATGGCCTCCAAAACTCTCATCCCATAGAGCAGCAGGTTAATAACCCGGACGAGATCGGCCAGCTATTCGACGCCATCAGCTACTCCAAAGGCGGGTCGATCCTCCGAATGCTTGAGCAATACCTGGGAGCAGACGATTTCCAAAACGGTCTCAACATTTACCTGAACAGGCACTCTCACGCCAATGCCCGAACGCGCGACCTGTGGAACGCCCTGGGTGAGGCATCTGGGCAGCCTGTCGCAGACATCATGGACACCTGGACCGGCCAGACCGGGTATCCATTCCTGGATGCCGACATAAAAAGGGACAGTTCAGGCATGGAGGTTANGCTGTCCCAATCACGGTTCCTGTACGAGAACGTTCTCGACGGCGGTCAGCCCCCTCAACAGACATGGAAAGTTCCTCTCACGATACGCACCGCCAGCGACGCCGACCCAGTTCGCCGCCTCATGGAGACGACAACAGAAACGGTTCCGTTGAAACCAGCGTCCCACGGCTCAACCGATGAGTGGATAAAGGTCAACCCCGGCCAGACTGCATTCTTCCGGGTCCGCTATCCCTCAGAGGAACTTGAGAAACTGACCGCGCCCATACGCAGCCTCTCGCTTCCTGCCGCCGATCGCTTGGGCATTCAGGCTGATGCGTACGCGCTCACCAAAGCGGGTCACATTCCCGTGACCGACTTCCTCACCGTCGCCGAAGCTTACCAGAACGAGACCGACGCATCGGTGTGCGGAGACCTGGCCTTCAACCTGAACGCACTGGACAACCTGCTGTCGGACGAGGATTTCTATCCCCGATTCCAGGCGTTCGCCCGCTCCATCTTTGCGCCCATCGGCAATAAAATCGGTTGGGACGCTCGACCAAATGAGGGACATCGCGACGCCCTCCTTCGCAGCACAGCGCTATCGCAACTCGGCAACTTCGAGGATGAAGACACCCTGGCCGAAGCCCAACGCAGATTCCANGGATACACCAACGACCCGTCGAACCTCGACCCCGACATGCGGGCAGTAGTATTCAAGATGGCCGCACAGCGAGGAGACCGACAGGCCTACGACCTGATGTGGGATCTGGAAAAAGCCGCAGATCTGCACGAAGAGAAAATTCGATTCCTAAACGCGCTCGCTAATTTTGAGCAGGGCGACCTGCTTCAGGAAACCCTGGACCGCACGTTGGGCGTCGAAGTGCGAAGCCAGGACACAATCAGGGTCATAGTCACCGTCGCCTCAAATCGGCACGGCAGAAATCTGGCCTGGGAGTTCGTAAAGGACAACTGGGAAGAGATCAATCGACGCTACGGCGACGGCGGTTTTGCCCTCATGCGACTCGTGGGCATGACATCCCTGTTCACAACTGAGGAAAAACGACAGGACGTGGAGAATTTCTTCACANACCACCCTGCACCCGCCGCCGAGCGCACAATCAACCAGTCGTTAGAGCGCATGACCCTGAACATCACCTGGGCAAACCAGAATCGGGATGAGCTTGCACGGTGGCTGATCGGGTAACCGCTATCAGCGTTTAGCGTCATGGGTCTCGCGGTCGCCAGAACTCCGTAACTCCCAGTCAGGCTTATTCGAGNCACCACAACTTGGCACGCTTTATTGTTCAATATGCGTGCCAAGATGTTACAACCCTGCCTGCTTCAATGATCTCAATTTCGCAATCGCAATCAGCCGTTTTCAAGATCGTTCCAGTCAGGCGATAACCCGAGATGGCGAACTAAATAACACTTGGATGAGAACGAAATGGCAACGGTCAGAGTAGCAAACGCAACATGGACAGGCGACCTCATGTCCGGCAGCACCTGTGGGTGTTCACCGACCTNGGGGTGTCCGTCCTGGGCGGCCCGGACCGAGGAGTCTAACGGGAAAACCAACACAGAAGAGCTGATCGCGGCGGCCCACGCATCATGCTTCTGCATGGCCCTGTCCGTGCGCCTGGACTGAGCAGGAGTCCCTCCACGGAAGCTAGCGGTCAGCGCGACCGTGACCTTCGAGGAGGTTGAAGGCGGGTTCAAAGTGGCGTCAAGCGCCTTGTCAGTGACAGGCACAGTTCCCGACGTCGATGCAGCAGCTTTCACAGCCGCTGCCGAGGGCGCAAAAGAGGCCGTCCGATTTCCGGCTCCCTCAAAGGAAACTTCGAATTAAGCGTCGAAGCAACTCTGGCAAGCTAGTCGTCTTGACACCAGAGAACCTTATTCACTAAGCTGACTCAATTGAAATGCAAAGGCTTCGACGGAGACGAGTAAGAGAAGATACCCGGCACAGCGAGTCTGGGTCGTCCGAATTACGGGACGACATGGTGAGAGCAGATGCTACGGCCTCCCCTGAACATCCCTCCTGAGCNTCGGACCGAATTCGCGNCNCCATTTGGAGCNGCGACAGTAGGCTCCGACGGCTTCGCCCAACGTTAGCAGGGCNGTCTGATCGCCATTTGGCCGTCNGNCACTGAGNGTCTCGTCTCTACGACGAGGAATCAGGGTGGCACCGCGGGTTCCATNTTCCAATGCTCAATCGGCAANCGGAAGCTCCCGTCCCTANCATNGGGGCGGGAGCTTTTTTGGTATCAAGATTTCAGGTATCAGGATGTCANGACATGGGCNAAACTGACGAAAAACACTGGACACNTACACTGTCTGTCGAGNTTCCAGNGGTCTATCTGCCGTTCCTNGAAAAGATCNACGAGCGGGCGGACCACGAGGNNNNGACNTTGNCTCGATTGCTTCANGATAGAGNCCNCGACCCGGGTTCAACTCTGCTAGANGCCNCCTGCGGCATCGGGCGTCACAGCCTCNGGCTTGCGNGGNTCGGATACANCGTCACNNGCATTGACCTGTCAGAGATGTATNTCAACATNGCCANNCAGACANCCAGAGCCGAAGGCGGCGCCGCCAAATTTGTCTGCGGTGATATTCTGAACCCGGCCNCGNTTCTTGGGAGCCGCCCNGGTTTCGANGTAATAATCANCATGTTCANNTCCAATGGCTACTTCGNAAAATCCGGCGACNTAACCATGTTCAGCAAGTTTCGAGAAATAGCGGCAGACAACGCNNCGCTGATTGTTCAGACCGTCAATCGAGACTGGGTNGTCAGAAANTTCGAGCCGGAGGGNATGNACANCGNGGGNGGCCTGCGCGTNATTCAGAACCGNGCGTTTGAGNTCGAGACNTCGACTATTCTGAACGACTGGGAATTCNGGGAANGCTCNNGCCCNGACATCANACACAAACTGAGCATNCACATGAGGCNCCNNGTTTACAGCCTCCACGAAATGATGGAACTGNTGGAGCACACNGGNTGGAGCGTCGNTCAAACNTACGGCACGTCAGACGCCCAGATGTCAGACCTNAAACCGATGGAATTTGATTCAACNGTAATGTGNCTTGTGGCGAGAGCGAAATAACTTCACCTNTGTCCGCTGCTAATCGGNAAAAGCGCGAAAGGAAACACAAAAGATGTTCGAGGCGGTAANTTCAAGGCANGACTTCCCAAAGCTGGAAGAAGACATGCTCTCGTGGTGGNACGAGAATNATATTCCTCGCAAGTACNGAGAGCGCAACGAAAACTCGGACAAACGCTGGTCGTTCATAGACGGCCCCATCACCGCAAACAACCCGATGGGCGTCCACCACGCCTGGGGCCGGAGTTATAAAGACCTGTTCCTGCGATTCCGCAATATGCAAGGCTACAAACAGAGGTTCCAAAACGGCTTCGACGGCCAGGGATTGTGGATCGAAGTCGAGGTCGAAAAAGAGCTGGGTTTCAAGTCCAAGTTGGATATCGAAGCGTACGGAGTCGGTGACTTCGTGGAGCTTTGCAAACAGCGNGTGGACAGGTTCGCGGACATCATCTCCGAACAGTCCAAACGTCTCGCCATGTGGATGGACTGGGACGACTCTTATCACACCAAGTCAGACGAGAACAACTACACCATCTGGCACTTCCTTAAGGTTTGCCTCGAAAAAGGTCTGCTCTACGAAGGAACGGACGTGATGCCCTGGTGTCCAAGGTGTAGTTCTGGTCTGTCCGAACACGAGATCGTCACCGAGGGCTACCGCGAGATCGTCCATCCCGGANTGTTCGTGAAATTCCCGATTCTGGANCGAGCAAACGANTCNTTGCTGATNTGGACCACNACGCCCTGGACTCTGACATCCAACGTCGCAGCGTCGGTTCATCCTGAACTGATGTACGTGAAAGTGCGNCAAGGGGANGACAAAATCTACCTGGCCAAGAGCCTCGTNTCCGTNCTNCAGGGCGAGCACGAAATCCTGGAAGAGATGACCGGCGACGCGNTGGTGGGTCTNCGATACTCCGGTCCGTTCGACGAACTCGAAGCCCAGCAGGGCGTTGAGCATCGGGTCATCCCATGGAAAGAGGTGGCCGAGAACGAAGGAACCGGAATCGTCCACACCGCCCCCGGCGCGGGCAAAGAGGACTTCGCTCTGGGCAAAGAGATGGACCTCGCAGTTATCGCTCCGCTGGANCAGTTTGGCGTGTTCATCGACGGATTCGGCCCGCTGACNGGCAAGAGCGTCTTTGACGTNAACGANGAAATCTACGACAGCCTGAAGTCCAAAGGNNTTTTCTACAACCTGGAACGCTACACACACCGNTACCCNGTCTGCTGGCGATGCGGGNCAGAGNTGGTCTTCCGATTAGTGGACGAGTGGTTTATCAGCATGGACCCAATCCGNGAGTCGTTGAAGAAGATCACCNAAAGCATCCGATGGNTCCCCGAGTTCGGCATGCGCCGTGAGCTTGACTGGCTCGACAACATGGACGACTGGATGATNTCGAAGAAGCGATACTACGGGCTCGCNTTNCCCATATTCAANTGCGAGNACTGCGGTCATTTCGACGTCATGGGCAGTGAGGATGAACTCCANGAGCGGGCCGTCGAGGGGTGGGACGAATTCGAGGGCCACTCCCCTCACCGGCCCTGGGTCGATNCCGTCAAGATCACCTGCTCGGAATGCGGCTCCAAAGTCTCGCGCATTCTTGAGGTCGGCAATCCGTGGTTGGACGCNGGCATCGTGCCATTTTCCACNCTNGGATACCGCCACGGCAGCGACGCATGGAAAGAGTGGTTCCCAGCCAATTGGATATCCGAGAGCTTCCCCGGCCAGTTCCGCAACTGGTTCTACTCGATGCTAACGATGGGNGCGGTNCTNGAAGANACAGCCAGCTTCNAGTCGGTGTTCAGCTACGCCCTGATGNGAAACGAGAAGGGCGAGGAGATGCACAAAAGCTCAGGCACCGCAATCTGGTTCGAGGACGCCGCCGANAAGATGGGCGTTGACTCNATGCGCTGGGTGTTCGCNCGTCACGACCCGGCCGCCAANATCAANTTCGGNTACGGCTCTGCNGACGAGGTGCGGCGTCAGTTCATAATCCCCTTGTGGAACGTCTATTCTTTCTTCNTCACCTACGCCGAAATTGACCAGTTCGACCCCAAAACGCCAGCCNCGCCNGTAGCTGAACGCGCCGAGTTGGACCGCTGGATACTGTCCGAGCTTAACCAACTGGTCGCCGAGACCANCCAGGCGCTNGAGGATTTCGAGCCTCAGACCGCAGCCCGCCGCTCCGANGCGTTCGTGCAATCGCTGTCNAACTGGTACGTNCGGCGCAGTCGCCGACGCTTCTGGAAATCGGGTCTACTGAACCAGGGCGAGAACAGCGGAGACCAGGACAAGCTGGCCGCATACGCCACGCTTTATGAGGTGCTGGTCACGNTGTCGAAACTGCTTGCCCCAATCATCCCNTTCNNCACTGAGGCNATNTACCAGAATNTGGTTGTCCGGGNGGGATTGGGACAGGAGAGCGTGCACCTCGACGATTATCCCGTCGCCGACGAGNNCGTCATNGACNCTCGATTGACCGACGTTTCCAGGCTCGCCATNNGGCTCTCCAGCATGGGCCGAGCCGCACGAAGCAANGCATCGATCAAGGTCCGACAACCTCTGGCAACGGCNATGATCAAGACTCGCACCGCCGAGGAGCGCTCCCTNCTTGAACAGGCNGNGCCGCANATCATCGACGAATTAAACGTACGGGACATCGTNGCCTTCGACGCCGACNACGAGGTCNTNGANTACAAGCTCCAGGCCAACATGCCTATCCTCGGCCCAAAGTATGGCATGGAGCTTCACTACATCATCGAGGCTCTNGCNGCTGCCGACGCCCAGGAGGTCGCCGCGAAAGTGGACGCTGGCGANTCAGTGGAGTTGTCAGGCTATGAGCTTGAGCCAGAAGAAATCTTGGTCTCGTCNGNCGACAGAGAAGGGTNCGCTGTGTCCANCGANGCNGGNTACACCGTCGCAATNGCCACCGAGGTCACNCCGGAGCTTCGNCTGGAAGGCCAAGCGCGAGAGNTGGTTCACCGCATCCAGAACATGCGNCGCGCTGCCGNTTTCGACATCGCCGACCGCATAANCACCTACTACCANGGNGACGAGAATCTNTCCGAGGTCGTCCGCGTTCACTCGGACTACATACGGCAAGAGACGCTCAGCGACGAGTTGCTNGAAGNCNCAGCCCCATCAGACGCCCATTNTGAAGACCAGAATTTCGACGGCATCNAGNCAACCGTCGCGCTGGTCAGAAAAGCTTAAAANGGGTTNTTCCGTNGGTAACACGGATATTNGCGCATCATGATTCTGTNCGCTNAGGCNGCAGAAAGATGGCATNGNCGATTNGCNTATTGTTNCGTAATATGAAATTAANNNGNNTNATAGAATGNTCNGGANNCCNCTGNCNCAATCCCAACAAAATAGATCGTNCCGCCCTCCTCTGANCAGANNTTNGTTCCTTCCGTTGGCCNATAATCTACCGGATTCACCCTGTATTCCGATAACTTTCCCAGAGGTGGGCATTAAAACACCCCTGCCGGAAAAAAGACCCGGCAGGAGTGTATTTTGACGAGGCTATCAGGTGTCAGGAGATATTTCTATTGAGAGAATCTTCCGAGGCTGAACGGCTCAAGTGGGACGCCGTCGCCAGATGCGATTAATTCGGCTAGTGAGTCTGCTGTGGCGGGCGCCGTCATGATGCCAACTGCATCGTGGCCTGCGACAATGCTGAGGCCATCCCACCCGGGCACAAGGCCGATGATGGGCACGTCGTCAGGAGTTCCGGGGCGCACACCCACCCGGGCCGAATCGAACTGAGCGTCTTTCAGCTTCGGATAGAGGTCGACCGCTGCTTTGATCATATCCGCGATGGCCCCCACCGTCACAACTTGATCAAACTCATACTCATGCCGCGTCGCTGCCACCAGGATTCCGCCATCCGGTTGAGGAACGCAGTAACCAAAGAATCCGTGGACCGGCGACCGTGGCAGTAAACCGGGCAACCTCAACAATATCCGTTGGCCTTTGATCGGCCTGATCGGAACGTCTTCGGGTATCCAACGAGTTGCAATGCCCGTCCACGGCCCCGACGCCAGAACCACATGGCCTGCTTCATAACCCCCTGCAGCGGTCCGCACTCCGACGACCCTACTGGCTTCGGTCTCGATGCCAAACACTTCGGTCTTATCAAAAAAACGCACTCCAAGCTGAGTTCCAGCATGGACCAGGGAATCCACGAGGCTCTGGCCAACGACATACCCTTCCTGAGGCGAATATACTCCGCCCAGAACGCGAGGGCTGATGTCTGGTTCCCGATCCGACACTTCCTGAGCGTCCAGCCACTCGACACCCATACCGAAATCGGACTGCCACGCCATGTCATCCTTCAGAGTTCCCGCCAGTTCCTCGGTAAATGCAACCTTCAGCACGCCCGACTGTCGATACTGAGGGTCAAGTCCGGCCTCTGTCAAATCGCTGGCGAGAGTCGGAAACATCCGCAGGCTCTTTAGGGCCAATTCAAAATACGGCTCGTTGTCATGGGGAACGTGCCACAGTGGCCCAACGACNCCGGCCGTGGCNCCNGATGCTCCCCAGCCAAAANTGTTCTGNTCGAACACGNTGGAGGTGATTCCGCGACGAGCGAGGTAGTANGCCGTGGCGCACCCCATNACGCCNCCGCCAACAATAACGACGTCGGAATGTTTGGTCATGAACTCTCCAAAAAAGAAGATATAGCGCCGGACGGAGTGGAGCTAGGCGTGAATCTCGATGATATCGCCATCTGTGAGTTGGTGCCCACGCCCGACCCTCTGGCTTTCAAATTTCCCCGACATCCCCCACAGGACCGCGTACTTGAGGCCGTGTCCCAACTCCCGATGGAGTTTCTCTGCGGCTTCGGCAACCGTGCTTTCCACTGGTAGCACGAGAGGGTCGGTCTTCTCAAACTCCTCTAGTTTCTGCCTGGGGGATTTTGTGTACACACGAATCACGTCCAAAGCGCGAAAGACCTCCAGAGCCAGGTCATCTAGCCCAACTTCTTCTTCGGCGCTCGCCATCACGACAGGGTAATCTGACTCGAAGGTGTCCTCAAGAATCTGATACTGGTCCAATGCGCCGGGGATGTCAGCCTTGTTGCCCATCAGAATCGTCGGCTTGGACTTCCAGCGGTTGTCTTCACCTGGTTTCTCGCCTCGCTTCAAAAGCTGGAACTCCCAGTCCTTCAGGGCCGAGAACACTTCGTCTATCTGTTCGATGACGTCCATTGATAGGTCAACGACGATAACGAAAACGTCCGTCGAACGCAACAGGCCGTAAAGCCTGCTCTGAGTCCCAGGATTGGAAATGGGCGGAGTGTCCACCAATTGGATATGCACGTCCTCGTAAGGAAGCATACCAGGCACTGGCTGTTGAGTACTGAGAGCATAAGCGCCTACCTTAGTTTTTGCGCCCGTTGATTGGGCCAGGATCAGCGATTTCCCCACGTTGGTCGGTCCGATGAGCGTGGCCCGTCCGCCGCCTTCTTTCGGCAGCGAAAACGGTTCGGTCCGACCGCCGGAGCCTCCGGGCGTCGGGCCTTCAAGCTCTGCCATAAGCTTAGACAGCCTGGTTCGATGCTGTGCTCTCAGATGATCCGTGCCCTTGTGCTTGGGCATGATAGACAGCATCTCTTGCAGCGCGGCAATCTTCCCCTGAGTGGTCGTTGCCTCTCGGAATTGACTCTCGACTTTGCGGTACTGTGGTGTCACGTTTGTGGGCATGAGACAACCGCCTAATATTTCTATCTTTGTTGACTTTCCGAATCCCGTATCGCCAGGTACACGGTTTCGGGCTTCATTGGCAATTGGCGCATTCTGACGCCAACAGCATTATATATCGCGTTGGCAATGGCTCCAGCCGGAGGCACTATTGGAGCCTGCCCTACCGCTCGAATACCCAGCGGATGGGCCTCGGAAGGAATTTCGATGATCTCCGTGTCTATGAACGGCACGTCCATGGACGTTGGAAGCCGATAATCCAACAGAGTCGAGTTCTGAAGCCTGCCATCTTCATCGTAATCATACCCCTCGGAAAGCGCCCAGCCAATCCCTTGGGTCGCCCCGCCCTGCATCTGGCCCTCGACTTGTGCCGGGTTCACGGCCAACCCCGCGTCTTGGAATGTCGTGTATCTCAGAAGATCGACCTTACCGGTTTCGGGGTCAACCTCCACATCGACTACGTGAGCAGTCGCATTGGGCGCGATCGCCGCGCCGTCGGGAATCTCGCTGGCGGCGCCGGAGGCGGACAACGCGCCGTCGCCTCTCACCGAACGCAGTGCCATCGCCTCCCATGAAACGCTCATTTCTGGAACGCCGCTCGCGGCGAACCTTCCCTCGCAGTATCCGATGTGTTCTGGGGACGTGTCAAACTCAGAAGCGACACGCGCCTTCATCGACTCAATGAGGCTGGCGCAGGCTCGCCCGACAGCAATGCTGGCGATATAAGTAATTCGGTCTCCGGCACTGGCATCTGAATATGCCACCGCGTCTGTGTTGGCAATGGTGACTTTCACATCAGATAGGGCGAGGCCCAGAGCTTCGGCAGCCACCAACCCCAGACTCGTTCTGGTGCCAGAAAGGTCAGGTGTCCCCAGCACAAGAGTCACCGAGCCNTCGCCGTTCAGGTTGACATGGCAGCTTGCTGATCCGCCGGGCATGGTCCACATTCCGAGGGCAAGTCCCCGGCCTCGGTTCTTCCCTTCAAGCGGCGTTGTCCAACAATCGTGCTGTTTCACTCGATTCAAAACCTCGGTGAAATTCACTGAAGTGAGCAGATCGCCATCGGGCATCGGATCGCCTGGCCGAGACACATTCCGAAGCCTGAATTCCATAGGATCAATGGAAAGCGAACGCGCNAGATCATCAACAACCGATTCAACCGAGAAAGCCGTGGGCGTCGCACCGGGCGCTCGGTATGCNGCGACATGGGGTTTGTTGGTCACGACATCGTAGGCGTCAATTTTCATGTTCNGNGTCCGATAATGNGAGAACACNCGACGGATNGCNGACCTCAGCGGNGCGCCTGGNAAAGCGCCGGCGTCGAACACCATCCGCGCTTGAATCGCNGTGATGGTCCCGTCGCTCCGNGCGCCGATNTTNACCGTGGAACGAATCGCGTTCCCTGGCCCCGTGCCTCTTAGAACCTCATCNCGCGANAATCTNACCTGCACNGGAAGCAACGCCTTCTTCGACAANAAGACGCATAGGCCGGAAGCCCTAAGCGTCTCCTTNCCACCGAACGCGCCNCCAAGCTCNGTGGGATTAACCGTGATNTCGCCCAGCGNGATGTCCAGNAGTTGCGCTANGTCGCTTCGNGTCGAGTAGATNGACTGTGTGTTAGCCCACACCTCGACCGTCCCATCAGGGTGGGCATACGCTGTCTCGGAGTCAGGTTCCAGGTAGCCGTGATGGACGACTTGAGTGCTGAACGAGTCCTCTACGATCGAGTCCGCTTCAGCAAACCCTCGCTCGATGTCGCCTCTGTTCAACTCCCAATGTTCTGCAAGATTGCTGGCCTCGGCGGACGTTCCTCGCTGGCTCCAGGTGTGCAAAGTTTCGTGAAGAAGCGGAGCGTCGCCTTTCATAGCTACTTCCGGCTCCAGTACGTGAGGCAGGACTTCGTATTCGACATCGATAAGGCCTAGAGCTTCCTCGGCAATGCTCTCGTCGATGGCTGCGACAGCGGCGACGGCGTGGCCGTGGAAAAGGGCTTTCTCGCGAGCCAAAAACTCGCGCGTCAGGTAGAAATCTCGGTTAGTGATCGCGCCCTGCCTGCCCGGATCCCCCGGAGAAAAAGCGGGAAGGTCCGCAGACGTCACGACCGCCTTCACACCGGGGAGAGCTTCGGCCTTTCGAGTGTCGATGCTCTTAATTACAGCGTGAGCATGAGGGCTTCGCAGAACCTTGCCGATGTGCATCCTTGGAAGATGCACATCGGCGCCGAAAATCGCCCGGCCGGTGACTTTGTCGATACCGTC
>PAIW01000062.1 GCA_002710885.1 Chloroflexota bacterium
AACTCTTGCCTCCGTGTACGACCTGCAACACGACGCTGAACTCCACGACCAGATGACGTTCAAATCGCCATCCAGCGGAGATCCGGTGGCGCTGTCCTACATCATCCCGGGCGCCCAGGATGACCTGATGCGCCGACGCAAGGCTTTGGAGACCGTCGCCAATGCCTCATACGGCATGCTAGGACGCACTCCTGATTACGTGAACATTCAAGTTACAGCAGCGCGGCAGATGGCCGAGGTTTATGGCGAAAACGACACTCAGTTCTCCGACAACATCATCGCCTACCACGAATTCATCCGCGAAAATGACGTGTGCCTTACCCACACCTTCGGACACCCGCAGGTCAACAGGTCATTGGCCGTGACCGAGCTTTCTGACCCCTACATCGCTCTCGGCGTCGTGGACACGACATCTGAAGGACTCATCGTCAGCGGCTCCAAACTGCTGGCAACCCTCGCCCCCTTCTCCGATGAGATTTTCGCGCCTATATATCGACCGCTTCCGCCCGACGACCCGAACTCTGAAAAGTACGCCATAGGGTTCGCCCTGCCGGTCGCAACGCCAGGCCTGAAATTCATCTGTCGCGAGTCCTACGACCTGGGCCGCTCGCTGTACGATTATCCCCTGTCAGGACAGTTCGACGAGATGGACGCGCTGGCTGTCTTCGACAACGTGCTGATCCCCTGGGATCGGGTGTTCGCTCACGGCGACGTGGAGCTTGGAAACCGCAACCTTGGGCGCGTCGCCCTCTGGCGACAGTACATGCAGCAGGTTGCGGTGAAGAACATCGCAAAGTTGGAGTTCGTGCTGGGGATAACTCATGGCATTGCCGAGGCTATCGGCATTACTCAGTACGGCCACGTTCAGGAAAAGATTTCCGAGATTATAGACACACTGGAGACCGTGCGAGCCTACATGCGAGCAGCGGAAGCCGACGCCGAGCATATTGACGGCGGCGTCGGAATCTGGCCGGGCGCAGAGCCATGGATAGCCATGCGCCACTGGTGGCCCGATGCCTACACCCGCATCATGTGGATAATCGGCCAACTCGCCGCCAGCGGCTTGATGCTCACTCCCACCGAACAGGACGTCGAAGGCCCCATATCCGACTCAATCGCCAAGTTCTATCAAGGCGCGGCCATCAACGGCCCGGAGCGCGTTCGGTTGTTCAGGCTAGCGTGGGACCTGATCGGCACGCAGTTCGGCTCGCGTCAGGCGCTTTACGAGCGGTTCTTCAACGGTGACGTAACCCAGCTTCGCATGCGACGCTTCCAGACCTACGACTATACAAGGGCCGATCAGTCAGTGAAGTTATTTTTAGAGAATTTGTGACAATTACTTAGGAGCATGAAATGGATCTGGAATTGCAGGGCAAAGTTGCCATCGTCACCGGAGGGAGCAAGGGCATCGGCAAGGCCATCGCGTTGGAACTGGCGAAAGAAGGCGTCGATGTAGCCATAGCCTCCCGATCCAAGGGGCCTCTGGAGAAGACAGCCAAAGAGCTTTCTGAGGAGACCGGCAGGAAGATCACCCCCATCGTTGCTGATATGACTATTTGGGACGACGTTCAAAACATGGTCGAAACCACCCTCTCAACCCTCGGCAAGGTCGACATACTGATCAACAACGCCGCGATGGTCGGAGGTCAGGTGAAAGGCACTCTAGCCGAGGCCACCGAGAAGGACATGGTCGAAGACCTGGACACAAAGGTGGTCGGATACTTCCGGTGCATGAAGGCTGTGGTCCCCCACATGCAAAAACAAAAGTGGGGCCGCATCATCAGCATCGGCGGCGTGTCGGCTCGTCAGTCAACCATCTACGGCATGCGAAACACCGCGGTCGTCCACATGACAAAGACATTCTCAGATCAACTTGGGGCCGACGGCATTACCCTCAACGTTGTGCATCCGGGTCTTACTCTCTCTGAAGGCGTGGAAACCATGCTGGATTCACGCGCCCAAAGTCAGGGCATCGGAAGGGATGAGATCGAGAAAAACATAACCCAGAACGTCGCTATCAAACGGGCCATCGATCCCAAGGAGCTGGCGTGGTTGGTCACGTATCTCTCCTCTCCGAAGGCCGAGTGTATCACCGGCGAGGTCATCGCCGCCGGCGGAGGAGCTATGGGCGGCGTGCATCAGTAGGTTACGCCGTCGGGGCGAATAAAAGAATTGTCAGAGCCTGATTTCATAACATAACCATCTCGGAATATCCCTGCTTATCGAAGGTGCGACGTGCTGGTGGTTGGAGGCGGGCTTGCTGGATGCGCGGCCTTTGATTTTGACGACGAATTGGGCCATCATGGGACCGATTTACTTTGCGCTGGTCGTGATATTCACAGGAGCCCTGATCTGGACGGCACGCGCGACCTCCAGCGTTGAGTTGAACGAGCTTTCCAGAGGCGAAAGAGGATGAGCAATCAACGCTCAGCCAAACCTACCATACAGAGGCTGAGGTCCGCTCCGTTCAGCACGACAGCGCAGGGTTTCACCAGTCAATGTGTTGATAGCGGCAACATGAAGGATTCACAGATACCACCAGCACAGGAGAATCACAGCATGAAGATCACTTCAGTTACAGCAATACCGGCTTCGGCTCAGACTCGCTCAGGCGCGCGAAATTACATGTTCGTGAAGATCGAGACCGACGAGGGTATCGTCGGTTGGGGAGAGGCGACCTCCGGCCCCAGGAGCGTCGGGACTATGGTGGAAGAGTTCGGACAACAGCTCATCGGGAAAGACCCCGGCCGAATCGAACAGCACTGGCAGACCCTGTACCATCACTTCCATGTTCGCGGCGGCGTCATCCAAATGTCGGCCATCAGCGGTATCGAAATCGCGCTGTGGGACATCAAGGGCAAGGCTCTTGGAGTGCCAATCTACGAGCTTCTAGGCGGCCAGATGCGCGAGCGTATCTGGTGCTACGGCAGGTGGGATGGCCGGACTCCAGAGCTAGCCGTCGAGACCGCGATGAGTTTCGTCGATCAGGGGATCACCGCACTCAAAGGCGACCCCTTCGAACATCGGGGCCTGTTCATCCCCATCGAGGCCGAAAGGCTGGCCATCGCGAAGATGGAAGCCGTTCGCGAGGCGGTAGGCGACGATGTGGAACTGTTGGTCGAGGTGCATGGACGATTGGCCCCATCGGAGGCCATTCGCATCGGCAACGAATTGGAGCAGTATCGACCCTTCATGTACGAGGAGCCGGTGCCTCCTCAGAACCTGGACGCATTGCAGCGGGTCGCCGAGTCGGTCAGCATACCCATCGCCACAGGGGAACGGTTACTCACCAAGTGGGACTACACAGACCTGCTCCAGCGCCAGATCGTCGCGCTGATTCAGCCAGACATTGTCCAGGCAGGCGGCATCTTGGAGTTGAAGAAGATCGCGGCGATGGCCGAGGCTCACTATGTCGGGTTCCAGCCTCACAACCCCTACGGGCCTCTCTGCACCATCGCGTCCTTGCATCTGGACGCATGTACTCCCAACTTCATGATTCAGGAGGGCGGACTTCATCCCTGGTTCCAGGACGCTTGCACCGGAGATTTCCCGAAACAAAAGGACGGCTATCTCCCCATACCGCCTGGCCCTGGCCTGGGCGTCGGAATGGACGAGGATTGGCTGAAGGCCAATCCGTGGCGCGACGATGCCGATGTCTGGCGAGCGGGAGACGGCTCCATCGCGTCCCGGCAGGACACTAACTGGTCGTAGCCAAGTTTCAATCACTATCAAATCGCCATGCTTGCATCTGGGTCGCAACAAAACATCTAGTCGTCAGTCTGCCGTCGTTGCTCTATACTCAATCAGACAATGGTTGTCCGGTATGCAACCAGTTGCTCCGACGGCTCTGACTCCTAGTGTCAATTAAATCAATTATCCCAAGGATAACCGAGTGACCGCACGTTGGTACCTTTATGTAGCCACTTTTCTTCTGGGAATATCCCTGGTTGTGGCCGGCATCGTCCAGGGGGATTCAAGGGTGGTATTCGTGGGCGTCATCATCGGCGTGATCCTTTTCTTTTCGAGAAAGTATATTGAGCCAGAATAGCTCACAGCCGTAATTCTGTTTCGGAGAAAGGCCAGGGTGTTGCCAGAAATCAACGCTGAATCGCAGACACTCCAGGCAGAACGCGACTTTCTGGTTGGCCCGCCTGAACTGCGATGTCGCGGCGCTCGTCCGGCTTATGGCAGACGAGGCCGTACAGATTAACAGCGTTGGCCGAGTCGTAAGCAAGGCAGAGGTCATCGCCTCCTTCGATTCCAGCGAGCGACATTGGGACGAAACGCACAGCAACGACTTTCGGGTCCGAGTGTACGATGAAACCACAGTGGTGATTGGCCCTTGGCAGGCTCGCGGAGTCAACACGGGACAGACGTTCGAGTACTCTGCCCGCTACCTGTCAGTATGGATATGGCGAGACGGCAGGTGGCAGATGACCGTTGATCAGTCCACGGACATCACCTAGGCCGGAAGCGATGGACGAAGAGATTCGATATTCACGNTGCTTTCCAATTTTGACATTACATATAACATGCGGAGTGAGAGTGTAAGGTCGGCGAATTCTATTTTAAGGAGAATNAACATGAAAATCGGAGCGATAACCAACTCGTTCGGAGTCCAGATCGACGGAGACAACCTGCCTGACCTAGTGCGCGANGCNAGAGACCGAGGCGCNAAGCACATCGAGTTGAGGCAGACCTTTCTCGGTAANTGCGAGACCGGCAAGGGCGAAGATTGGCGACCGGTGATCGGAAACTTTCAGTCACTAGTCGATGGATTCCCTGACCTGTCATTCAATCTTGCCATGGCAATGCCCTGCCTGTCTGGAGGCGTGGACCCGAAAGGTGAAATGTTCCAGCAGGCGCTGACTGCGGCAAAAGTTGTCGGGCGTGAAGCTCCTCACCTGCGGTTGGTGGACCCGGCTCCGCAAGACAAGGTCTGGGAACGTCCAGGCGACATTCCAGAGGAGGCACTGTCCGTGGCTGATCTGGCCAGAGAAGCCGCCGCTCAGGGAATAACGCTGTCTGTGGAGAACTCTGGCCAGTCCATCGGCGCCATCGCGTTGCTTGTCGCGAAGTGTCGAGAACAACTGTCAGAGGAAGAGGGCAAACTGCTCGGTGTATGTCCCGACCCGACGAACCAGATTCGCCGTCAACCGGACACCGATGCGCTGGGCGACCTCGAAGCGATGCCTCTGGATATGTTCAAGATTGTGCACTTCAAGCAGGTGCGAGACGGGCAGGCGCTTCTGGACGTCGATGACGGCGACATGGACTGCGCTCGGATGGTGCAGATTCTCGACTCAAAGGGCTACACCGGCCCTGCGATATTCGAAATCCCGTCGCACCAAGACGTGTTCGAGAACTTGTCCAAAAGTTTCGCATACGTGGAAGGTCTTTCCTAAGCAAATTGACGGCTCATCAGGGTTTGACGGCCTCTGATTGCAGTGATAACGTCAGACGAAATCAAGTAAGTCCAATTGATTCAAGTCGAGATGTCTGAGGTCTAAGGAGAACAGGTCGTATGGCAACAACGCAGGACAGCCCGCGCAAGTTCAGGGTGCTGGACACCAGCCCCATCCGGCACGATGGCCTTGACAAGGTGACGGGACGCGCCCAGTTCGGCGCGGACTTCCACATGCCTGGAACGATTTATGGCAAGATACTCCGCAGTCCTCACGCCCACGCCCGGATACTGTCCATCGACACCAGCAAGGCTGAGGCTCTGCCCGGAGTTAAGGCCGTGGTCACAGCCACAGATTTCCCGATCATCGGCCAGCCTCTCGACCTATCCCAGGCGCGATCAACGCCACGAGCAGTGGCCGAAAATGACCTTGCTTACAAAAAGGCGCTGTACAGCGGCCACGCGGTTGCGGCTGTGGCGGCAACAAGCGTTTACATCGCCGAGGAAGCCCTCGACCTCATCGAGGTTGACTACGAAGTTCTAACCCCTGTCCTCGACGTTCAGGAAGCCATGAAGGACAGCGCTCCGATCCTTCACGAGAACCTGACCACAATGTTCCGCACCGGGAATTTCGCCAGAGGCGACGACACCGGCATCAAGGGCAATATCGCGGGACACGTTCAGGCCGCCCAAGGAGACGTGGAAGAGGGTTTCAAGCAGGCGGACATTATAGTCGAGCGTGAGCTTACGACCTCGATGGTGCATCAAGGATACATCGAGCCATTCGCCGCCACCGCGTTCTGGTCTCCGGATGACCACCTGACCATCTGGGCCAGCACTCAGAACGCCTTCGGCATGAGGGCCACCGCCTCGGCCATCCTCGGGCTTCCTGAGTCCAGAATCAAAGTTGTGCAGTTGGAGGTTGGTGGCGGTTTCGGAGGCAAGGGCACAGGCTATATGGAACCTGTCGCCGCCTTGCTATCCAAGAAATCCGCCGCGCCAGTCAAAATCGTCATGACCCGCAAAGAGGTATTCGAGGGCACCGGTCCGACATCGGGAACCTTCATAAGATGCAAGATAGGCGTCGATAACGACGGCTACATCAAAGCTGCCCATATATACATGGCCTACGAAGCTGGAGCCTACCCCGGCTCGCCTGTCGGCGGCGGCGCGTTCCCCGCTCTGGGCGCGTACAAGATAGACAATATCCTGGTGGACGGATATGACGTAGTCGTCAACAAGCCAAAAACCCAGTCATACCGGGCGCCCGGCCAGCCCCAGTCTGCACACGCTGTCGAGACCGTGATGGACGAAATCGCGGAAAAACTGGGCATGGACCCAATGGAATTGCGATTGAAAAACGCCGTCCATGAAGGCGACATGTCGCCCACGGGCCTTCCCCACACTCGTTTCGGATGCCAAGATGTCATGGATGCGATGAAGGCTCATCCCCACTACAACGCACCGCTGGACGGCATATACCAGGGGCGAGGCGTGGCTGTGGGATACCGTATGCACGGGGGTGGCAACGGATCGTCGGCCACAATTAACGTCAACGGCAACGGAACCATCAACCTGATAACCGGTTCTGCTGATCTGTCTGGAACTCGCGTCGCCCTCGCTATGCAGGCAGCCGAAGCGCTGGGCATAAACGCAGAGGACGTAAACCCATCGGTCGCCGACACCGACTCCATCGGCTTCACCTCCGGCTCATTCGGCAGTCGCATCACCTTTGACACCGGACGAGCAGTGCTGAACACGGCGACGTTGGTCATTGAGCAGATGAAGGAGCGCGCCGCATTGCTCTGGGAAGTCCCGGCCGACGACGTGGATTTCACCGACGGCGTGTTCATATGTTCGTTGAACACCGATGATAGGCTGACCTTCAAGGAGATGGCCGGAGAGATGACCCACACCGGCGGGACCATAACCTGTTCGGCATCAGACGTCCAGGGCGGCGTCGGCCCTCAGCTTGCGGGCAACATCGTGGACGTCGAGGTTGATCCAGACATCGGGAAGGTGGAAATCCTGCGCTACACAGCCTTCATGGACGTCGGCCAGGTGGTTCACCGAAGCAACGTCGAGGGCCAGATGCAAGGTGGAGTTCTTCAGGGCGCAGGCTGGGCGCTGAACGAGGAGTATTACTACACCGAGGACGGCACGATGGCAAATTCGAGCCTTCTTGACTATCGAATGCCCACGACGACTGACCTGCCCATGATCGACACCGTAATCATCGAGGTCCCCAACCCGCGCCACCCCTTCGGAATCCGAGGAGTCGGCGAGTCGCCCATCGTCCCGCCGCTGGCGGCCATCGCCAACGCCATCCACGACGCCACCGGGGTGCGGCTTACCAAACTCCCCATGTCCCCATCGTCTATCGTCAAAGCGTTGGTTGAGAAGAACGAACAGTAATTCCTAATTGAAATCGGGCTAGCTCGTCGCGCATCATATGACCCGGATTTCCCAGACACAAGAAAAAAGCGATTGGCTTTAGCGTGGCGATACTTAAGTTAATTGCCGTTAAACAACGATATACCCCCTATATTAGATAGATTACACTTACAATCTTTGTGTGAAACCAAGATCCAGTGGCTCTCGGTCGGGTTTTGTTCCAAGTAGATGTTCGGCGAGCGGTGTTCTGCATGTCCATCAAGCTCTGTGGTCCGGTCATGAATCTCAAAAGTGCTACACCGCCGTTTTCATTTACGCACTTTTGAGGGTCATTCATCCATACGTGGCGGGACGATGGCCGAGCGGGGATTATCAGCTCGTCATCATGTCCTTCGTTTAGTGTCGAAGTATTGTATGATCCAAGATGTCGTAGTGCCCAACTTGTCCCGCACTCGAGTCGCTGGGTCAGGTTGTTTTTGGATGGGCTATGGCGCGGCTGAGACATACACGAAGGGAAGCACATCGATGAATGCGTGCGAGTCTACAGACCAAATCCCGCGACACAAAGTGTTCGTCAGTTACCATCGCGAGCGCGACCAGCAGTACCGGGACGCGTTCGAGCAAATGTTTGCCGACATGGATGAGATTCAGGTATCGAAGTCCGTACACATCGACGACATTGACCCAGACGTAGACGTAGAAACAGCGCGCCAGAAGATCAGAAACGAAGTGTTGCGCGATTCAACCGTGACAGTTGTGCTGATCGGTTTCGAAACGTGGAAGCGAAAGAGTGTGGACTGGGAGATCGGATCGAGCTTGA
>PAIW01000063.1 GCA_002710885.1 Chloroflexota bacterium
GGCATTGAACCTGTCCTTCGCTGACCGTCACCACTATTACGGCGACCCCAACCATATCGACGTCCCGATGGAAGGCCTTTTGGCAAAGGGTTACACAACTGCCCGACGCTCGGTTATCAACATGGACCGGGCGTTCCAGGAAATGCCCCCTCCCGGCGAGCCGTGGACCTACCAGAACGGCGAAGGCCGCAACGCTTCAAACGGCAACCTCGCTGCGTCGCCGGGACCGTTGGAGCAGGACACCTCTTACACGTGCGTCGTGGATAGATGGGGTAACGCTTTCTCAGCCACGCCTAGCGACGGACTGTTCGGCGCACCAGTCGTGCCGGGCCTCGGCATCATGATCTCCTCTCGCGGAACCCAGAGCTGGTTGCAAGAAGACCACGCATCCAGCCTTCAACCAGGGAAACGCCCTCGCCTGACTCCGAATCCCGCGATGGCGTTCAAGGACGGAAAGCTATTCATGCCCTTTGGAACTCCGGGCGGCGACGCTCAAGGCCCAGCTATGGTGCAAACGCTTTTGAACATTGTCGAATTTGGCATGGACCCGCAGGCAGCCATTGAAGCGCCCAGATTCGTTCCCTGGAACTATCCGAACTCATTCTGGCCCCACGCTTACCTTCCGGGCCGAATCCACGTCGAGGGCCGAATATCCGGCGAAACGAACAGCGATCTTGATGGCCGAGGCCACGACCTCAGAGCGATGAACGACTGGTCTCCGGCGA
Organism: Chloroflexota bacterium; assembly: GCA_002710885.1. The sequence goes on from PAIW01000063.1 coordinate 726, forward strand.
TGGGCGCGATGTCTGCAATCGTGGTTGACCACGAGTCCGGCGTTCTAAAAGGCGGAGCCGATCCCCGAAGAGACACCTACGCAATCGGCCGATAGAAGCCGTCCGGCTGGTATAATTTAGCAAACGATTTCCAGTCGCCGATCAATCGACGACCGAGGAGGCCATGCGCTGAGAATCACGGTTCGTCTGTTTGCCAGCTATAGAGAAAAAGCCAAAACCANCCAGATCGTGCTGGACCTGTCCGAGGGCGCCAGTGTGAAAACNCTGGTGGATGACNTTTGNGCNGCGTATCCTCACNTCACAAGCAACCCGGACTCNNTGGTGGTGGCAATTAACCANGAATATCAGGANCACACATTCCCGCTGAACGACGGAGACGAAGCGGCATTGATACCGCCAGTGAGCGGAGGGNCGAAATGATCGAGATTACNCACGANCCTNTGGACGCCGAGGCTGTCACNNNGANAGTCNTGCACGATGCGGCGGGCGCNNTCGTGACNTTTCTGGGNGTNACTCGCGACCATACNGGCGANCGAAAAGTCCTGTTCCTNGAGTACGAAGCCTACAGACCNATGGCAGACCAACAACTCGCCCGCGTCGCCGAAGAGATGATGGAGCGTTGGGACCTCAAAGGCGTCGCCATCGCACATCGGCTGGGCAGGCTCGAAATCGGCGAACCCAGCCTTGTGGTCGCTACGTCGTCGGCCCACCGNAAGGACGCCTACGAAGCGTCAGANTACAGCATCAGCCGAATNAAGCAGATCGTGCCAATCTGGAAAAAAGAGTTCTTCGAGGGCGGCGGCGTCTGGGTAGGCAGCCAAGAAGAATTCGACCCCCTCGCCGCATCATCATGCATCGGCAGCGACTCNAACTGAGTCGGATTCACCCATGTCGTGAACTTCCAGGAAATCNCCGGNCGCCTNCCAACNGCTTCATCGTTCTGAGNNNNCCGCCANCTTGCCTGTCANTCTGAGCCGCATCGAANAATCTNGTCGACGCNCGACACTANCCGNGATTCNAGTGACACAGTGTTTTTGGTATTNNGNTATGTGTCNGCCAAAAACTCACAAGAGCGATGTCGATCANTGGCGNCANCATAGAGNCATNTTTNNACAAANTTCAGNCTCCNACCGACAAANATTGTGAAATNNAGCACANNNAACCGNTATTTTGTGATCAATTAAGCATTTACGCTANTATGTGAAAAATTTATCAAATTCNCTGACATCTCAATCCCGCAAAAACAAANATGACGCTTATGATNCACCAAACTCCANNTATGTGACGGTTTTCGAGANCCATCTTCCAAATAGTACCGAAATTCACAATGTTTTGTTTGCTCGGTGAAATTATCTCTGATATATTGGATTNNCNAGGAGGGGTCGCATAGTGGCCTAGTGCGGGCGCCTGCTAAGCGCTTAGGGGCAGAAATGCCTCTCGCGGGTTCGAATCCCGCCCCCTCCGCCGTCCGACAATAGAAATATCAGGAAATTTTTCAACTATGGAAAGTTACTACATCTGGACCGTAGGATGCCAGATGAACAAGGCCGACTCNGAGCGCATGGAAAGCGCACTCGGNCANATGGGCCTTGGCCCCACCGAAAGCCCNGGCGATGCCGACGTTATCGTTCTCAATAGCTGTGTCGTCCGCGANAGCGCCGAGGACCGGGTTATNGGAATGCTNACCAGCCTCAAACCCCTCAAACAGAAGAACCCTGAAAAAGTTCTGGCGTTGATGGGNTGCATGGTTGGCCCCCAGACCAAAGCGCTTCAAAAACGCTACCCCTACGTTGACGCCTTCATGCAGCCACAGCAGTTNNGCCGNCTTCTGGAAATCGTGGGAGANCGCATCGGCATNGATCCCGAAGGCTGTGTCGGCCCCCTCACTGCCAGAGCCGANGTGGCAACCTACATNCCNATCATNCACGGATGCGACAAATTCTGCACATTCTGCATCATTCCCTATCGACGGGGCCGCGAGGTGAGCAGGCCAGTGGACGAGATCGTTCTTGAGGCACGCATGCTGGCCCGTCGAGGCGTCAAAGAAGTCACCCTGCTGGGCCAAAACGTCGACTCATACGGTCACGACCTGTCCGGCTCAATAGACCTCGGCGACCTGCTTTCGGCAGTCAACGAGGTAGAAGAACTGGAACGCGTTAGATTCCTGACCTCCCATCCCAACGACATGAGCGACCACATCATAGACACTATCGCCCAACTCGACAAAGTCTGCGAACACGTGAACCTCCCGTTCCAGGCCGGCGACGACCAGGTGCTGAAAAACATGCGACGTGGGTACACAAACGACGAGTACCGCGCGAAAATCGAGAGGATTCGGAATCGGATCCCCAACGTATCTATGGCGACGGACCTGATCGTCGGGTTCTGCGGAGAGACCGAAGAGCAGTTCGAGCGGACCCTGGAAATGGTCAAAGACATGAAATTCGACAAAGTCCACGCCGCCGCCTACTCGACAAGGCCCGGAACCATCGCTGCGAGGATGATGGAAGACAACGTGCCTCACGAAGAAAAACAACGCCGATTGAAGGCAATCACATCTCTTCAGGAAACGGTATTGACAGAGATCAATTCGACTCTTGAGGGAACCACACAGGAAATTCTCGTCGAGGGCCTCAAGCGTGGCCGATGGTTTGGCCGCAACCGGAACGACAAACTGGTTTATTTCGACGAAGATNTCAATCGAAGCGGAGAGATGGTGACTGTGAAAATCGATCGAGTTGGCCCCTGGTCGCTTCAAGGCACGCTTACCGTCTGAAATCCATGAGGCCTCAAGTGATCGCAGCAACTGGACCCAATTATTTAAGGTTTGAGACTAACTGATTCACTAGGACTCAGATAGGAGTCACATTTACATGGTAATTAAGCTCAAGATACCGACAATACCAATAACCGAGATTGAGCAGTCCGCCTTCTGCCAAACCGACGANGAGCTTGCTTCAAAAACGCTGGCCGAGGAGTTCAGCGCCGGTGTTCGATGGCAAAAACTACCTGTCGAGTACATGCGAATGTCTCCTGAAGAACTGCGGCAGCGCATCACGTCGGCAAGAGCCAAGCTGGGCGACACCNCCGTGATTCTCGGTCACCACTACCAGCGNGACGAGATCATCGAGTTTGCNGACGTTCGGGGNGACTCCTTTAAGCTCTCTCAATATGCNGCGTCCCAGGGNCANTCACAGCANATAATTTTCTGCGGCGTCCATTTCATGGCCGAGACCGCGAANATCCTCTCGGAACCCCATCANAAGGTTATCCTCCCGAACATAACCGCTGGATGCTCGATGGCNGACATGGCGCAGATCGACGACGTGATGGACTGCTGGGACGACCTTGAACGTGTCNTCGGCGACAAAGGCGGAGTCGTTCCCATCACATACATGAANTCCACCGCGGCAATCAAAGCGCTGTGCGGACGCAACAACGGCATCGTCTGCACNTCGTCCAACGCCCCNGCGACCTTNGATTGGGCATTCGAGCGTGGACAGCGCGTGCTGTTCCTTCCCGACCAGCACCTTGGCCGNAACACTGCCCTGAAAATGGGNATCGGCGTTGACGAAATGGTGGTCTGGAACCCGTTNAAGGAGTTGGGAGGCCACACGGANGAGGAGCTNATCAACNCCAAGATGATNTTGTGGCAGGGNCATTGCTCCGTGCATACAAGGTTCACCGTCGATCAGATCGAAAAGGCGCGCGAAACCTATCCCGACATCCACGTCGTCGTTCATCCAGAATGCACGATGGAAGTTGTGAACGCGGCAGATTCCCACGGTTCCACCGAGTACATTCTGAAGACAATTTCCGAGGCTCCTGCAGGCTCNAAGTTCGCAGTGGGAACCGAAGTTAGCCTCGTNAATCGCATCGCCGCAGAGAACCCCGACAAGACGGTGTTCTGCCTCGACCCTGTGGTCTGCCCCTGTTCCACCATGTACAGAATTCATCCCGCGTACCTNTCCTGGGTGCTGGATGGCCTGAACGAGGGCGTCGTNGTCAACGAGATCNCAGTTCCCGACGACATCGCAGAGCAGGCGAAAATTGCTCTGGACAGGATGCTGGCGGTCGTCTAGCGTTGNTCCAAAACTGAATGTNAAATAGGCCCGTCCTTCTTCTCGGATGGGCCTATTGTTTTGTAAATGATGTAGAGTGCAAGTATGCAGATTACGAGAGACATCCGCGACCTGATAGACCGCACACTGGCCGAAGACCTGAGCATCGGCGACCCCACCACAGACATCCTGGTGCCGCCAGATCTTGAGTCCACGGCGGTCCTGCTCGCCAAANAGGAAGGCATTCTGGCAGGCCTCGACGTTGGCCTCGAAGCCTTCCNNCGGTTCGATGATCGCGTGTCCACTATTGCTCTTTTGGAAGACGGCACTTCGATCCGTCCGGGCGACCATCTCGGCACGATACAAGGTCGCGTGGCGTCGTTGCTGAAGGCTGAGCGGACTGCTGTCAATTTCATGCAGCATATGAGCGGCATCGCAACACAGACTCGACGCTACGTCGAAGCGGTAGAAGGGCATCCTGTCAGAATCGTTGACACCCGCAAAACGACCCCCGGTCTAAGGTTTCTGGAAAAGTATGCGGTCCGAATGGGCGGTGGTCAAAACCATCGCCAGAACCTCGGAGATGGCATACTCATTAAGGACAACCATATCGACGCCCTGAGGGGCGACGGGATGAGCCTCGGAGACGTCGTAAAAAAGGCCATCCGCGAAGCCTCGCACACCATACGGGTCGAGGTTGAGGTGGAAAACCTGGAACAATTAGACGAGGCATTGGACGCAGGCGCGGGCATCATATTGCTCGACAACATGGACGTGGAACAGATGACAACCGCCGTCCAGATCGCCAAAGGAAAAGCCTTCACCGAAGCGTCCGGCGGTATCACGCTAGAGACAGTCCGCGCGGTTGCAGCGACAGGCGTGGATATTATTTCGGTCGGCGCTCTTACTCATTCTGTGCTCGCGCTCGACATCAGCATGGACATGCTGGACTGACTTGGTGGGCTAAATGCGAATCGCCGCGGGGATGGTTATACTGGTCTCGGTCCTAGTCATCCTGGCTGTGCTGGGTAGTCGCGGCGGCGTCGCGTCCAACCTGCCGCCGCTGCCCCCAGAGCCATCCGTAAACAGAATTGCCGTTGTTGGTTTGGACGGATTGGTCAGAACCATCAAACCCGATGGCACAGATATGATTGAGATTTCGGGTCCCCATGGTTTCTTCACCTGGCCCACGTGGGCGCCAAATGGAAAGAAGATGGTGTACTCCGGGTTGGTCAACGACACCAGAGGCGACCCGAGCATAACGCTGTTCGAGTACGAGTCCAAAACCCACGTTTCTCGCAAACTCCACATTGGCGAACCCGGTTTCGTGGGCCTGCTGGCAGAAGGAGTTGCCCACTACCCTTTATGGGCGCCCAATAGCGAAATGTTAGCATTCGTCGGAGTCACGCAACAAAACGGACTAACCCTCTTCTTGGACGATCTGGCAGACGACCCTGGCGCCCTATACGTTCTGGACCAGGGGCCGTTATGGATGTCGTGGTCAGATGACTCCTCTGACCTCATGGTGCACAGGTCTGACGATCACTTCCTGGTGAACACTGACGACTCGTTTACGGTAAAGCAAATCGGCGTAAATTCGCTAAGTTACCGAGTCCCCGCTTGGAGACCAGTCGAGAAAGCAATAACATTTGCTCGTGAACTTGACGCCTCGAATTCGAGGATTTATTTCGCGCCGGTAACTCCCGTAGGTGTCGGCGAGGCGATACCCATTACTGACGCAGTCTCTGATTCGGCGTTCCAGTGGACCAGAGACGGGAGCAAACTGGCAATTGCTGACTCAAGCAATGTAGGCTGGTACCTGGGAGAGCCAACGCTGGTATTCAGAGAGTTGAAGATACTCGACTCCTCCGATTTCAGCGAAATTGCGATGCTCAGAGACAACATCATCGCTTACTTCTGGTCGCCCGACGGCACGAAAATTGCCTACGTTTCAATACCAGACGGACGAGGGAATCTGCGCTGGACGCTGTTCGACATCGAATCAGGAGTGAGGACGCCTCTTGTGGATTTCGTCCCTTCATCCGATCAGATGACAATGTTCCAGTTCTTCGACCAGTACGCCTACTCTCACTGTCTCTGGTCCCCGGATAGCCAATTCCTGGTCTTCGCAGGCACCCTCAGCGAGCAAGCGATGACCGCTTCACACAGCGCTCACCCCGGGCACACGGGAATCCATGTGTTCGTGATGGACACAGGACGAACACTGTCAGTTGAACCCATCACCACAGGCATATTAGGTTTCTGGTCACCCATCTNAACCACCNCTGAGCGGCNTCATCNCNGGTGAGGCCGGTTGCGGTCCTCNGAGTCCAGCATTATCGTGACAGGCCCGTCATTCTCNATCGACACGAGCATGTGAGCCTGGAACCGNCCCGTTTCGACTGCCAAACCGGTCTGCTTGAATTTTCCAAGCGTGACNTCGAAAAGCNTCNNTGCNTCTTCCGGCAAACCGGCATCGGTGAAACTTGGGCGACGACCCTTGCGAGTGTCGGCGTAAAGCGTGAACTGGCTGATGACCAGAAGTTGGGCCACGGTGTCCAGCGCTGATAGGTTGAACCTGCCTGCCTCGTCCGAAAAGATCCGCANATTCACAATCTTGGACACGATGTAATCGGCATCCGCCTCGTCATCTTCGCGGGAAATCCCNACGAAAACTACCAACCCCGGGCCNATCTGCCCGAGCGACTCGTCGTGAACCGATACTGCCGCCTGCGACACCCTTTGAATCAGGGCGCGCAACGTTCAGTCGCTCTTCGACGCAGTTTTGGGCGTGGAACCGGATTTTGAGTCTGAAGAAGATTCAGACTTGGAGGCGGTCTCTGATTTCTCTGTTTTCGTCTCTGAACCGGATTCAGGTTCAGANNCTTTTTTGTCCCCTGCGACGTTGTTCCCTCGGCCTTTGCCGTAGTCGTTGACGTACCAACCACTGCCCTTGAAGATAATTGGCGGCGCGTGGAATTGGCGGTTGGAAGTGGAGCCGCACTNAGGGCANGGCATGACNGTGTNTGAATTGAAGGATTGGCGCAGNTCAAACACATGCTCGCAACTGCTGCACTTGTAATCGTACCTTGGCAAATGGGGCCTCCCCGAGGTTGTGAATAATTAGCAGTCACCGTCCGTGACTGCTACCGCCANCTATCAATTTAGCATCGGCCANAAAAGCTGTCAAATAGATTTAGCTTTGGATGTATGCAAAATNGAGACGCATAACGCAGNTAAATTGTCATGCTGAGNCGAGNCGAAGCATTTGGTCTCCNTCAAGACGNCTGTTGAACTTGACCCGNGAGAATNTTNGANCGTGTTAACTTGTNAAGTCCNCCGACGCTACTCCCGCGGAACCACCGGNAATTTAACGTGCGAAGGATACTCATCAGTGTGGAACACATGCTGAAGTGCTGAGACAAATTCGGTGTCCGAGCCAATCTCCTCGCCCGTGTTGGTGTTCCTGTCAAACCTCGGGAAGTTGGAGGATGAAATCTCCAATCGAATCTGATGCCCTTTNAGAAACAGATTGCTGTTGGCCCACAGGTCAATGGTGTACTCATACACCTGTCCCGGCTGAGGCAGGCTCGGCGGCTGGTTTGGGTTCCGGTATCGCGCCCGGATAATCCCGTCCGTGAGATTTCGAGCGTAGCCATCNGGATGCACGTCGACCAGCTTCCCTGTGAAATCNGTGTCGTGCGCCGANGAGGACGCGAAAAGCGTAACCGTGATCGGTCCTGTGACCTCCATATCAGCTTCAAGAGGCAGAGTGCTATANACCAGCACATCCTCTCGACCCTCTACCGGACGCTGGTCATAAACGCCGGAAGCCATGAACGCGGGGTCACAGCACAAACCGCCGCCCAAGGTGGGCACAGGCATCAGCGGGTTATAAGCATACACATCCGGCGATTCCTCGCCCGACGGAGCCGCAGTAGACAGCGCGCCGTTGCCATTCAGTGTGTTGGCGTTGCCTCTGCTGTGGAGATAATAATTAACCGTCTCCGCCCGTNNNAGNGGCCATTCGTCCTCGTANCGCCAGACATTNTCGCCCTCAACAAANATGCGGACGGGTTGTTCATCCGCGACGCCATTGTCTTCGTCTCGGAGCCANTGATCGTAGTACCTCAGCATCTNCCCGGCGAGGTCNATAGACGCCCCNGCCGCCCGCGTGCCGAAGTTGTGCTCGCCGGAAACTGAAGGCGGNGAACCGCCATGCACCCACGGCCCNATCGTCAACCTTTGGCCTTGACGCGCTTNATTGGTCGCTCCGAGTTCCTGCATNCGNGTGAANTTCCTAATCGTCCCGCCCAGGAAAATGTCATGCCAGCCTCCAAAATTATAAGCAGGCACTGAGATATTGGAGTGGGATTCCTCGATGGACACGGCNTTCCAATATTCGTCGTTTTCAGGGTGNGCCANCCANTCATANTAATAAGGNGCAAGCTCGCCCTTGAGGTGCGGCATCTCGCTCATAGGCAAGTGCAGGAAACCTTCGTTCAANTTGTCCTTCGCNTTAATCACCCGTTCCNTGTCATCATCTGTCAGATGCAGCCTGCGCGACAGGTTCCCCCAGTTCGCCNCTGTCAGNGCGCCCATAGACCAGGAGAGGTTGAATCCAAGCTCAAANGCACCGCCCTGCCANGCCCAGCCTTCGTGATAATCAGAAGCCGTAACGCCTGGGNCGATAGCCNCCAATGAAGGNGCGCCGGACTTCGCCGCCAGCCACTGTGTCGCACCTACATACGACACNCCGTACATTCCCACCTTGCCGTTGCACCAAGATTGGCTTGCCACCCACTCCACNGAATCGAACCCATCGTCGATCTCGTTCACGAAGGTGTAGAACACGCCATCCGATGCNTAGCGTCCTCGGACATCCTGAATAACAACCGCATACCCGTGCATGGCCGCGGTNATGGCATCAAGCGTTCCTGTNCGATTCATTNNGGCTGACTTGTNATAGGGAGTCCGCTGCAACAGCGCGGGAACGCTCCCAGNCACATCCGGCCTNAACACATCGGCNAACGTGGTCGTNCCGTCGCGCATCATGATCGCGACNTTGTAATCGAANTTAACAGAATATGGCCCAGGCATTAGATTCNCTCCNTCAGGGTTGGTCTGAAATAGTGTTCAACNGCCACGCACTCAATGGCGGGTGTGACTTTAGCACAGCACAGATGTTCCTGCAACTNNCCATGATCGCCGNATTCNTCATGGTCGAACCGCACNCGANCNATCTTCCCACGGCCNTCNTNTTGGCCGNCGAGCCGGCGTTTGTTACAATCGGCTCAACCAAAACAAGTCTGAACTTGTCACCACGCCNCCAGGGAGCATTCAGTATGCCAACAATACAAGANCTTAAAGATAGGGTCAATGCGGNAATCGACCGCCAGGCCGACCAACTTATCAANACCGCCAAGACCATTTTNAACAACCCGGAACCGGGGTTCAGGGAGTTCAAGACGGCAAAGCTAGTCGGNGAGGTNTTNGACAGCTTTGGCATCGCTCACCAAGACGGCATCGGCATAACCGGACTCAAAGGNTACCTCGACGGCGCGACCCAAGGGCCGACCGTCGGGGTCATGGGCGANCTGGACTCNCTGAAAGTCCAGGGGCACCCNCACGTCGATTCCNAAACCGACGCCGCCCACGCCTGNGGCCACCACTGCCAGATTGGCATGATGCTAGGNGTGGCGGCTGGCTTGCANGCCGACGGAGTCTTGGAAAACCTCTCNGGCAGAATCGCGCTNATGGCNGTGCCGGCCGAGGAGTACATCGAAGTCGCATACCGCGATGACCTGCGCCGTGAAGGCAAGCTGGANTTCATCGGAGGCAAACCCGAGTTCATCCGNCTNGGNGCATTAGACGACGTGGACGTCGCAATGATGACCCACACCTCCAGCAACTCCCAAGAGGGCAAGATCGCCTTNGGCGGCACCAACAACGGCATGGTGGCCAAGAGGATCCGATTCCTCGGACGCGCCTCTCACGCCGGCGGCGCTCCTTGGCTGGGCGTCAACGCTCTCAACGCCGCGATGATCGCAATGTCNGGAATCCACGCCCAGCGCGAGACCTANCAGGACGCTAACACCGTGCGGATCCATCCCATCATCACCCAGGGCGGTGTCGCCGTAAGTTCCGTCCCGGCGGACGTCAGGATGGAGACNTACGTGCGAGGCGCCAACACCGAGGGATTCCTCGACGCATCAACAAAGGTTGACCGCGCCCTCCGAGCCGGAGCAATGGCCGTCGGTGGAAGTGTCGAAATCACCACCCTACCCGGCTACTTGCCAATCCAGAGCGACGAATCAATGCTCGACCTCTACAAGGTCAACGCCGCGTCGCTGGTCGGCGAGGAAAATCTGGTCCGACTGCGACATCGCACCGGTTCCACCGATATGGGAGACGTGTCCCAACTCATGCCGGTTATTCACCCATACGTCGTGGCCGCTACCGGAAACGGCCACGGCATCGACTACGTCGTTCAGGACTACGAACTGGGAGTCATCACTGGCGCCAAAGCGATGGCTATGACTGTCATTGATCTGCTTTCCAACGGCGCCCATCAGGCCAACCGCATCAAAGCCGAGTACAACGCCCCGCTTACCAAAGATTCTTACCTGTCCCTCATGCGTGGCATGCTCAAAGAGGGAACGTACACCAAATAGCGCCCACCTGGAGGAACCATGTCCACCCTCGAAGACCTCAAAGCCAAAGCTCAGGCCGCCATCGACGACCGCGCCGAGTGGCTGATTCGCAACGCCCGCACCATCCTCGACAACCCTGAACCCGGATTCCACGAGATAAAGACCTCCCGCTTCGTCAGCGAGAAGATGAGCGAGTTGGGTATCGACCACGAAAGCGGCATCGCACTCACAGGTCTCAAAGGCGTAGTCCAGGGCGGCAAGCCCGGCCCAACTGTGGCGGTTATCGGCGAACTGGACTCCCTCAGAGTTCTCGACCATCCCCACACCGACCCCGACACCGGAGCCGCCCACGCNTGCGGNCACCATTGCCAGACACCCATGATGCTTGGCGCCGCGGTCGGCTTGATGCTNCCNGAAGTCTTGGAAAACCTGGCCGGCAACATAGCCTTCATAGCCGTGCCAGCNGAGGAGTTCATNGACGTCGAATACCGCTGGGGACTCCACCAGAACGGCACGCTTGGCCTGATGGCAGGCAAGCAGGAGTTCATTCGTCTNGGAGCCTTCGACGANGTCGACATGGCGATGATCGTCCACACCGCCTCCGACTCACAGGAATCCACGAAGTTCTCAATCGGAGGCACCAGCAACGGTCACGTCGTCAAATTCGTTAAATTCATAGGCAAAGCNTCNCACGCCGGAGGCTCGCCCCATCTNGGCGTCAATGCCCTCCAGGCNGCAATGGTCGCGCTCAACGCCCTCAACACCCAGAGAGAGACGTTTCAAGACCAGAACAACATTCGCCTACACGGCATCTTGACCCAGGGAGGCGTCTCGGTGAACTCCATNCCTGCCGACGTCCGATACGAAGGCCGAGTGCGAGGCCGCACCGCNGANGCCATAGCCGACGCCAACGGCAAGATGGACAATTGCCTACGCGCGGGCGCNCTCACAATGGGGGCTCAAGTCGAAATNGTCACCATCCCCGGCTACCTTCCTATGAAAAACCACNAGGGCATGATGGANATATTCAAGCAGAATGCCATCGAAATCGTCGGAGANTCCGAGATCACNACCCATCCGGCCGACCGCAACCGGGGNGGNTCCACCGACATGGGCGACCTCAGCCAGCTAATGCCCGTNATCCANCCCTACACGACCGCTGCNNCAGGCTCNGGCCACTCTGTCGACTACGTGGTTCAGGANTACACCCAGGCAGTCGTCAACCCGGCCAAGGCGATGGCGATGACCGTCATCGACCTGCTTTACGACGACGGCCAAAAATCCAAAGAGTTGATCGACAACCACAAACCGCTGTTCAACAAGAACAGCTACCTCAACTTCCAGAACTCCCGCCTAACAGAGGAGCGNTACATCGGCGAGTAGCTTTCAGCCGTCAGCGATCAGCTCCGAGCCNCCGCAATATTCGCCATTNTGAGTCCGCAGGCGAAGAATCTGGTCGCNTATAANGCCGCAGTCGCAACACCCGCAACCCAACTTTTNNCTCTGCAATCCGTTACAAATTACNGCACCGTATAATAANAGGNTNNCNTNCNCGTGCGCNNNGAATTCACGCNTTGANATTACGGGCTCGTAACAATCACGAAACCTATAGTGAAACACGGGTGTGGCACAATGGAATCATAGAAACTCGCGCAGCGCCGGNTCAATGNGCTTTCACGCTCGCAATCTGGCGANTGCANATCNCAAAGAACGCAACATNTCAATATCGGGAGACACGAAAATGAACCTCNCAGGACTTCGNGNGCTCAATCAACANGTTGAACNAGAGGCTTCGTTCCTCCGGAACCTGCTNGACGAAATTCGCAAGGTCATNGTGGGGCAAGACGCCCTTNTCGAACGGGTGATAATTGGCCTGTTAGCAGACGGACACATACTTCTCGAAGGCGTCCCTGGCCTTGCCAAGACCCTCCTGATTAAGACTCTCTCCCAGGCCATCCATGCGGANTTTTCGCGTATCCAGTTCACNCCGGACCTTTTNCCNGCCGACCTCATAGGCACGCAGATATACAACCCTCGCACNTCNGAATTTACGGTTCACCAGGGGCCGATATTNGCCAACATNATACTCGCCGACGAGGTGAACCGAGCTCCCGCNAAGGTCCAGAGCGCCNTGCTGGAGTGCATGCAGGAACGCCAGGTAACCATCGGAGACCANACCTTTCCTCTAAGCNACCTCTTCCTTGTNCTCGCNACCCAGAANCCGATCGAGCAAGAGGGAACCTACCCGCTCCCCGANGCCCAAGTTGANAGGTTCATGCTCAAAGTCCTGGTAGACTACCCCACGCGAGAGGAAGAACGCCTAATCGTGGACCGNATGACTGGCTTTGATCTGCCNGAAATCAAGCCTGTCGTCACCCAGGAGGATATCCTGCGAGCCAGANATGTGGTGCGCTCAATCTANGTGGACGACAAGGTNAAGGAATACGTCCTCGACCTCGTCCAGGCCACCNGATCGCCCNAAAATGGTCTNCACGACCTNAAACCGCTGATCGCATACGGCGCTTCGCCCAGGGCAAGCATCTACCTGATTACCGCCGCACGCGCCCACGCATTCCTCCGGGGCCGAGGATACGTCGCTCCCGAAGACGTNAANCAGTTGGCAGGTGACGTGCTTCGCCANCGNGTCATCACAACCTACGAGGCGGAAGCNGAGTCGATCACTTCNACCGANCTGGTCCAACGAATTCTCGACAANGTGGAAGTGCCGTAGCAAACACAACAAATGACAATACTCACCGAAGAACTCGCCGAAAAGATCAAGAGGATAGAGATCACCGCCCGACATCTGGTCACTGANAGTCTGGCTGGTGAGTACCATTCTGTGTTCAAAGGCATGGGCATGGAATTTGACGAAATGCGCCCCTACAGCCNAGGGGACGATGTCCGGCGAATCGACTGGAACGTCACGGCCCGCATGAACACGCCCTACNTCCGAAAATACCAGGAGGAACGAGAACTAACTGTTTTCCTGGCAGTGGACGCTAGTGGATCGTCTGACTTCGGCACTACCGGACAATTCAAACGAGAGTTGGCGGCAGAGTTGGCCGCCGTGCTGTCCTTCGCCGCNACCACAAACAACGACAAGGTCGGCCTCTTGNTATTCACCGACAAACCCGAGCTAATCGTGCCACCGAGAAAAGGCAAAAGGCATGTATTGAGNATGGTGCGGGACCTGCTGGTATTCACTCCTGAAGGCAGNGGAACGTCCATCGAATCGGCNCTCGACACNATAAATCGTGTAGTGAAACGCCGGAGCATAANTTTTCTAATATCAGATTTCCTGGTCGAACCAGAGAGCNTCCGCAGNNCCCTGGCCGCCACAAATCGCCGACACGACNTCATAGCCCTGGACCTCCACGACCCGATGGAGCATCAGATTCCAGACGTCGGTNTGATGGNGCTTGAGGACGCTGAGACCGGCGAGCTTGAATGGGTGGACACCAGCAACAAAGCCTGGANAGAGGCTTTCGAAGCTCGNNNCCTNGATCTGGAGCAACAGAAGCGTCGCTTGCTGTCATCTNTGGCTATCGACCATATACAGATTTCNACCGACAAAGATTACGTTGTCGANCTCAACGAATTTTTCGCCCGGCGATCAAGACGCCGCGCCAGATGACCGAGAATGTTTTGANCGTCGCGCNAGGGGTATCAATCCGCCATCTTCCGATTGCCGCGCTGATCGCCATCATCNCGACGGCATCGACGTTGGTCNNCGGCCCNGCGATCANCCATGCTCAGGCCGTCCANNNCGGGATCGGTTTCTCGCTTCCAGATCAGGACCTGACAGTGGGCGACCCGTTCCCGCTTACAATCTCGGCCATACACCAGGAGGGTCACAACATCATATTCCCAAGACTCCCGGTGGAGTGGGGCAGTTTCGAAGTAATGAGCCAGGAACCTGTCGCGACCAGCGTAAACGAAGACGGAACTCTGACCACGTCACAGGTAATCGAAGTAGCGCTGTTCGCCCCGGGAGAACACACAACACCGCC
>PAIW01000064.1 GCA_002710885.1 Chloroflexota bacterium
GATCCACTCTGTCGCTGCATTTGACCGCCTCGAAATACGCTGCGACCGTACTGGACCGGAACCCTTCGCTGCGCTTCTGTGAACATCACTATTGCGAATATGATGATGAACCCGAAGACGGCTAACAGCAGGAGTCCAGCTGCCTGATCGCTCTCTAGGAATCCCTGTCCAACAACTGAAGGGAACCGGGCCACGATGCCGCCGAAGATTATCAGCGAAATACCGTTGCCCAGACCGCGCTCGGTTATCAACTCGCCGAGCCAAACAAGGAACATAGTGCCGGCGACCATCGAAGCCAGCATCGCTAGCGTCGGGAGGTTAAGCCCAAAATCGACTCCTGGCAGAACGCCTGACTGCTGGAGCAAGGTCAACTGGCCCCAAGATTGGAGGAGCGCAATTGGCACCGTGAGCCAATGGGTGATCTGATTTATGCGCTGTCGACCGTATTCCCCCTCTTGAGAAATAGCCTTCAGGCTGGGGATAGCGGGCGTGAGTATCTGCATCACAATGGACGCTGTGATGTAAGGATAAACGCCCAACGCCGCCACGCTCAAGTTTGCCAACGCTCCGCCACTGAACAGGTCCAGGAACCCAAGGAGGGCCTGCTGTTCAAATGCCTGGTGGAGGGCCTGGGTGTCGACGCCAGGAACGGGCACCTGGGCGACGAACCTGAAAATCACCAGCATTGCCAGTGTGAACAGAATTTTCGCCCGCAAATCCGGCACGCGCATGGCGTCGATCATTGACTGTATAAGTTGTGGTCTTGAGGACTGTTGTTGTCTCGCTGCCTGTCCCTGGCGCATCAAGCGATCTCCTTCACACTACCGCCGGACACATCTACCCTCGCTCAAAATAGTGCCGAATCATCGGATCGTCAGATTTGACGTTCGCAGGTCGTGGGANATCAANCGATCTNTTCCACNCGCCCCCCTGCGGCNTCAATCTTCTCTCTGGCNGAATTGGAAAATCGTTGGGCCGACACNGTNAGGGNTATGTCNAACTCTCCNCGNCCCAAAATTTTNACAGGNTCGTTCAGNTCTCGGATGAATCCNGCNTNAACTAGCATNNCCGGCGTGATTTNGGTGTCCGCTGGGAACATTGCNAGTTGGTCCAGATTCACTANGTGNTATTCTNGGCGGAATATGTTTGTGAATCCTCGCATGCTNGGAAGCCTCTTGAGAAGGGAGAGTTGCCCGCCCTGGAAGCCGTGTTTTACGCCGCCTCCACTACGGGACTTCTGGCCCTTGACGCCCCGGCCGGAATAGCTTCCGGACCCGCTTCCGTCNCCTCGCCCAACGCGCTTTCGCGTGTGCTTGGAGCCTTTCGGGGATTTTATCGAATGTTGGTTCATTTCTATTTNGTCGCTCCGTGACAGCGGGCTGTCAATTCAAGAAAATCGAATCGGTGTCCGTTTAATCGGAACTTGANCACTTAGTCTGAAGACTCAACTGGTTTGACTTCCAAAAGGTGTTTCACCTTGAAAATCATGCCTTTAATTGAGTCGGTGTCCTCATGTTCCACGGTATGATGGAGTCTACGGAGGCCCAGGCTCTCCACGACCCTTCGTTGGTTTCTCGGAAAGCCGATAGTGCTTTTCTTNAACGTTACTGCTATTTTNGCCATTTTATCAATCTCAATTCACACTACGTTGNCCCGCATCGCGGGGATGTTTGAATTGACCTATTATNCAGNNTANGANGNGNATTACTCCGTGGGGGCTGTTGCCTGAGCTTGTGCCGCCTGANCTTGTGCGGCGGCCTGNCGCGCCTGACGGGCGGCTCTGCGNTCCGCTTGGNTCCTNNCGCGCTCGGCCATNCTCTCCACAAGCGCCTNGCGCNTGCGAATCTCTTCCNNTGGGTCTCGCAGACTCTTTAGGCCNTCNAATGTNGCCTTGACGACGTTCACAGGGTTNGTGCTGCGCCGNGCCTTNGTGAGAATATCCCGNACTCCGGCCAGNTCAACCACAGCGCGAACCGCTCCNCCGGCTATGACTCCGGTTCCAGGTGACGCCGGTTTCATCATGACCANNGCGCCNCCGTATTTGGTGAGAACCTCGTGAGGTATCGTGNTNCCTTTNAGGGTAATCTGNACGATATTTTTTCGAGCGTTGGCCGCGCCTTTTCGNACGGCATCTGGCACTGCGTCGGCCTTGCCCATGCCAATTCCNACATGGCCTTCGCCGTCGCCAACCACCACCACAGCGTTGAANCTGAGNTGGCGTCCACCTTTGACCACTTTTGCCACACGGGAGATTCGCACCACTCGCTCGACGAAAGGAGCGTCTTCGCCTTCTACCTGNTGTTGATTTCGATCAAAATTATTTGTCATTTAGAAAACCAGGCCTCCCTTGCGCGCGGCATCAGCCAGCGCTTTGGTCCTGCCGTGGAATTTGNANCCGCCTCGNTCAAAAACCACTGTGNTGATGCCTTTTTCCTTGGCGCGCTCCGCGATCAGTTCGCCGACCAGGACCGACACTTGGGATTTCCGCTTGCCCTCGCGTTGTCCGAGTATCGCTGGTTCCAGACTCGACGCTGCGACGATCGTCTCGCCTTTGGAGTCGTCGATGACTTGAACGTAAACGTGCTGAAGACTCCGATAGACGGCCAATCTTGGCCGCTCGGTGCTGCCGGAAATCTTACGACGCACTCTTTTGTGTCGAATGACCCTTCTGGCCTTTGTGGTTTGGGGTTTCGCCATCTTTTAGGCTCTCCTGGCGCTCTTGCCTGGTTTAATATGGACTACTTCGCCGGCATAACGGATTCCCTTGCCGGTATACACGTTGGGCGGCCGCACCTTGCGGATTTCCGCAGCCTGTTGGCCTACCGCCTGTTTGTCTATTCCCATTACACGAATGCGGTTGTTGCCTTCAACCTCTAGGGTAACGCCTGGCAACGGAGCGATTTCGACCGTGTGGCTCAACATCACACTGAGGGAAATTCCAGGGCCGGACTGAGCAACACGATATCCGACCCCCATGAGATCGAGGGTCCTGGAGAATCCGTCGCTTACGCCGACCACCATGTTGTTCAATAGACTGCGCGTCAGACCGTGGAGAGCTTTGTGCTCGCCGGTGTCCGACGGACGCGCGACCAAAACGGTGTCTTTTTCCCGTGAAATGCTCATGGCATCGTGAAACGTTCGGGTCAGGGTTCCTCTCGGCCCCTTGACCGTGACATCGCTACTCTCGATATCGATATCGACTCCGCTGGGCACGGGGATCGGTTGATTTCCTATTCTGGACATATCCTGCTCCTTACCACACGTAGCAAAGAAGTTCGCCGCCGACGCCATCACGCCAGGCCTGTCGTCCTGTCATGACGCCCTGAGATGTTGACATCACCGTAACGCCCATTCCGCCATAGTAACGGGGAATTTCACCCTTGCCCACGTAAACCCGAAGTCCCGGCTTGCTCACGCGTTTTAGGCCGGTGATAGCGGGATCGTTCTTGGTCCGATAGTGAAGGCGGATTCTGACCGTCGCCTGAGGGGTGTTGGGACGAATTAACTCATACCCTTCAATGAAACCCTCTTCCGCCAGTATCCGCGCCAACTCTAGTTTCATCTTGGAAGCGGGAATCGACACCAGCGGATGGCGCACAATAATTGCATTGCGGATGCGAGTCAGCATGTCCGCGATTGGGTCTGTTACTGTCATGTGTATTCCTATTTGCGTTGTGCGAAGGTCTGAATCGCTACCAACTGGCTTTTCTAACGCCTGGAAGCAGACCTTCCAGCGCCATATTCCTGAAACAAATGCGACACAGTCCAAAGTGCCTGATGTACGCTCGCGGCCTGCCACAATTGTTGCAGCGGTTGTGTTGTCGCACCTTGTAACGTTGTGGCCGTTTCCATCGCTCTATTTTAGATGTCTTTGCCATATGTTAGTTCCCCATTGTGATGCTGGGCTATCCGGCCAACGAGTCCCTGGTCCGAGCGAAGGGCATTCCAAGATGCTCAAGCAATCGGAATCCTTCCTGGTCATTCCGAGCGGACGTGACGATCGCGATTTGCAGGCCACGAATCCGGTCGATATTGTTGTAGTCGATTTCCGGGAAAATCACCTGTTCCCTGATTCCCAGGGAGTAGTTTCCTCGGCCATCGAAAGAGTCTCTGGGCACGCCCTGGAAGTCGCGGATTCTTGGAAGCGACGAGTTCAGGAGCCTGTCCATAAATTCGTACATGCGGTTGTTTCGAAGAGTCACGCTTACGCCGATAGGCTGACCTTCCCGAATTTTGAATCCGGCGATCGATTTCTTGGCCCGGGTGATTACGGGTTTTTGGCCCGTGATCGCCGTGAGGTCGCCGGTGGCGGCTTCCATTGCGCGGGCATTCACAAGTGCTTCGCCCATGCCGATATTCAGCACCACCTTATCCAAACGAGGAACCTGCATGACGCTGGTGTAATTAAATTCCTGGATCATCTGGGGGCGTATCTCGTCTCGAAGTCGTTGAAGCAACCGGGGCAACGGTCGAGGCTCCGGGGCTGACCCGTTCGAGCCAGAGGGCGCAGACGAGTCTGCGCCCTCTTGATTTTGGTCTTCGGTGGTCATTCGATTACTTCCTCGCATTTCGCGCAAACCCGTGCTTTGTTCCCGTCGCCGAGATATCGATAGCTAATCCGGGTCGCCTTTGAGCAATGCGCACACAGCAACGAAACGTTCGCCGCAGGTATCGGCATCTCTTTCTGGATCAATCCACCCTGCTGAAACGCGCCNGTAGGCTTTTGATGCTTGGTTACAATATTTATTCCTTCGACGACCACTTTGTTGTGCTTCGAGTCCACCCGCGTGATGTGACCTTGTTTGCCTCGGTCACGGCCTTTTGTGACCAAAACGTTATCGTTAGCATGGAGTCGCATCTAAAGCACCTCAGGGGCCAGGGACACAATCCTCATAAAGTCGCGGTCNCGGAGTTCTCTGGCCACAGGACCGAAGATGCGCGTTCCCCTGGGCATCTGCTCCTCGTTGATGATGACGGCGGCGTTATCGTCAAATTTTATATGNGANCCGTCGGGNCGGCGATGGGCCTTGGACGTTCGCACGATAACTGCCCTGACNACCTCGCCCTTTCGGACAGCCGCCGCAGGNGTCGCTTCCTTGACCGAGGCCACGATGACNTCGCCCAGCCATGCGTACTTTNTGCCGCTNCCGCCNGGCACGCCAATACAACTTATGACTTTCGCNCCAGAGTTGTCNGCAACTCTGAGTCGTGAATATATCTGAATCATGTCTGTGCTGTTCTCCCTTTAGCCTTGTGCTTCTTCTGANTCANCATCAGAGGTTGANTCAGCGTCAGGTGTCGTCGAAGCAGATTCCGCCGCTTCGGNTTGANCGAGAGCAGATGTGGCCGCNGCGGAGNCCACGGACTCATCAACCTGAATCTCTTCAGGTTGCAGTTCGGCGATNTCCNGGCTGGAAAGAATNTCTGCCAGTNTCCATCGTTTCGTCTTGGAAATTGGCCTNGANTCGACGATACGCACCACGTCTCCCAGTTTTGCCTGATTTTCGGGATCGTGGGTCNTGAATCGAGTTTCGCGCCGCACGGCCTTTTTGTATATGGGATGTGGTCTGCTCCAGCCGTAGGCGACTATGACGGTTTTGTCCATCTTGTCGCTAACGACCCGGCCAATTCTCACTTTACGTCGCTCGTAGCTCATACGCCTGCTCTCGCTAGTTCACGCTCTCGGGCCACCGTGTTGATGCGCGCGANGCGTTTTTTTGCTTTCTTGATTTCGTTCACATTGGCAAGCTGCATGGTTGCGGCCCTGAAGCGCAGGTTCATCAGCTCTCGATGCGTTTCATATAATTCGGTTGCNAGGTCCTCGTCGGACAANGCTCTCAGGTCNTCAATTTCCATTATTCGCCCTTCGAATNGGAACGCGACNATTGTCGCGNATATGTTGNTCGGAAACGTTANGCTGCATGNCTNGTAACGATTTTNGTGCCCATNGGCATCTTGGAGGACGCNAGGCGAAGCGCNTCGCGNGCGACATCATCAGGCACNCCGGATATCTCATAAATGATTCGGCCTGGCTTNACCGTCGCGACCCAATGGTCGACAGGGCCTTTGCCGCTGCCCATGCGAGTTTCTGCCGCGCGGGCGGTTACCGANTTATCCGGGAATATGCGAATCCACAGNTTTCCGCCTCTTCTGGCATAGCGNGTCATCGCTCGGCGACCGGCTTCAATNTGCCGAGAGGTNACCCAAGCGTCCTCGGTGGACTTGAGNCCGTAGTCACCGAAATTTAACGTGCTTCCCNGNACCGNNANACCTTTTCGGCGGCCCCGGTGCATGTTCCTGAATTTAACTCGTTTGGGTTGGAGCATTNTCGTCTGCCTCTGCTTGTGGTTCGGTTTCGGTAGGTGCTANCGGAGGGGCCGGTGGNGGCGNNGCCGCTTGNGGTTCCACGANTGGTGGNANNNCNGGTGGNGGAGTCNCNNGTGGCGTTGGCNGTGCCGGANCNGGCGTCGTTGGNGNAACGNCGGNTGGNGGNTCTGNCGTTNCTGCNGCTGGAGGATCCNCTGNAACTGGCGGCANAGCGGNTGGCGGGACTGGCGGCTGGGCANNTNGGGCCGGTTCAGCAGGCGNCGTGNCCANCGNTGGTTGAANNGGCGCCNCGACGGNTGGAGCNACNATTGTCTCNACGNCNGGCNGTTCTGGTTCCGCTCGAAGGGTCACTTCAATCGGCGAAATCTCCTCTTCAATCTCCGGNTCTGGTGGGGCTTCNGGGAGNATGTCGCCTTTGTATATCCATACTCTGACGCCAATGCGTCCANATTCAGTGGCGGCCTCGGCGAGTCCATAGTCGATATCCGCCCTGAGTGTGTGCAGTGGNACGCGACCTTCCAGCACTTTTTCAGTGCGGGCAATGTCTGCGCCACCAAGCCTGCCGCCGCAAATGACTTTGATCCCTTGGGCGCCGGCCTGCATCGTTCGAGTTATCGATTGCCTGATGGCACGCCTGAATGCGATGCGACGCTCCAACTGATCGGCGATATTGCGGCCTACCAGATATGCGTCCAGTTCCGGCTGCCGGATTTCCTGCACATTCAGCCTGGCTCGNCGGTCAGTCAGACCCTCAAGNTCCTTGCGTAGTTCCTCNACCCGCTGNCCTCCGCGACCGATTACNATTCCCGGCCGGGCAGTGTGTATTGTGATAATTACATCNCTACTNCCGCGCTCNATATCNACTTTGGATATTCCNGCTTCGGGATAGTTCGTTGAAATCTGTTTCCGTATCTTNAAGTCTTCCAGCACGAGNGCNCGGTAGTCTGCCTGCTTATGGGCGAACCAGCGGGCGTGCCAGTCTTTGACAATTCCNAGTCGAAATCCGATTGGATGAGTTTTCTGGGCCACTCTAGAGCTCCTGTTCGTCCACCACGACGGTGAGATGGCAGTTTCGNTTGATTATNCTGTTCGCTCGGCCACGNGCCCTTGCGCGGAAACGNTTTAGGCTNGGNCCNTCGTTTGCGTATATTTCTACGATCCTCAGATCGGCACTGTTCAAGAAAAGCTCGTTCTCAGCGTTTGCCGCTGCGGATTTAACGACCTTGGCTATCTTGGTAGCCGCAGGCGAAGGCAGGAACTGGAGAATATGCAAAGCATCTTCCACTTTCTCGCCTCGCACGAGGTCGATAATCCGTCTTATTTTGTTGGCCGATATACCGGTGTCTTTNGCGGTGGCGCTTATTGGCATTTCATTTCCTGATATTCGCCTGTCTGAATCTTATCAAGNTTAACTNGTCACGNACAATTAACGGACGGCAGANGCTCNTTCCGACTTCGAGGAGTGNCCCCGGAAGGTGCGGGTGGGAGCGAANTCGCCCAGNTTGTGACCGACCATGTTTTCTGTGATNAACAACGGGACGTGACGNCGTCCGTCATGGACAGCAATGGTCANCCCNAGCATATCGGGCATGATCGTCGATGCGCGAGACCACGTTCGTANCACGGCCTGGCTGTTGCTTTGACGAGCCTGGTCAACCTTCTTCGCAAGTTTCTCTTGCACGAACGGACCTTTTTTAATTGACCTCGACATTGCTGACCTCTTTCATAATCGACTGTGTTGCCGCANGCGGATTGCCCAGCGGTTAGNATAGCTANTTCTGGTATCTGCGACGCACGATNAATTTGTTTGTGGANTTGTTCCTTCGAGTGCGCGCNCCCAGAGCTGGCTTGCCCCAGGGGGTCTTCGGTCCCGGCATCCCAATCGGTGACCTGCCCTCGCCGCCGCCGTGGGGATGGTCTCTGGGAGACATTACAACGCCTCGGACTTCAGGCCTTCGCCCCATGTGGCGTTTGCGGCCTGCTTTGCCCATTTTGGTGTTTTTGTGATCAAGGGCNCTTACCTGCCCAANTGTTGCCATACAAGTGCTAAGCACATTTCGCATCTCACCCGACGGCAAACGGAGCAGNGTGTACTTGTCCTCACTAGCAAGAACCTGGGCAGAGCTTCCAGCGCTTCTNACNATTTGGGCNCCCTTGCCAACGCTAAGNTCAACGTTGTGAACCGTGGTGCCAGNNGGNATCGCATTGAGNGGCAGCGCGTTCCCTGTGCGGATNGGTGCGTNCGGNCCGGACTGCACCGTGTCACCGACTNTCAGGCCATTGGGCGCGACGATGTATCGCCANTCGCCGTCCGGATATTTTATCAGGGCGATTCTCGATGACCTGTTAGGGTCGTACTCGATAGTGGTGACTTCGCCGGGAACGCCGAACTTGTCGCGTTTGAAGTCAATGACGCGGTAGCGCCTTTTGTGTCCACCACCCCTGTGTCGAACTGTGATGCGGCCCTGGCCGTTGCGTCCGCCAGTCTTTTTTAAGGGCCGAAGCAGGGACTTTTTGGGCTTCCGCGTCGTAATATCNTCNGTTGTCTGGAGCACCAGCCCTCGCTGGCCNGGGGTTATTGGCTTGCGTGTTTTGAGAGGCATTTATACACCCTCGAATATAGTGATAGTGTCGCCCGGGGACAACAAAACGATCGCCTTCTTCCAAGATCGCCCTTGGGCGATACGCGGNCCGAATCGTTTTCGTTTTCCGCGAACGTGCATTGTGTTGACCTGAAGAACGTCGACATTGAAGGCTTCTTCAACCGCTTCCTTGATCTGGTGTTTGGTGGCGTTTGGAGCAACCTCGAATGTGTANCGNCCTTCCTCTTGNAGNATNGTGCTTTTTTCNGTGATTACCGGACGCCTTAATATGTCAAATACTTGCATTGNCTAGTTCTCCTCACCCTNNGCGACTNCCTCAGGAACCGGAGATGGCTTGCGCTGGAANCTGCCGCCCCAAATCACCTCTGCGTTGCGAACAGCGNCCTCNGTCATGACGATNGACTGGAAGTNNAATATNTCNGTGGCGTTGAGNGACTGGCTNGGGATGGCTTTGAGNCGGGGTATGTTGTTGGAAGCGCGAATCACATCGGNACTAGCCCCGTCAGCCACCAGCAGTATCGANGGCCCNGCNCCGACCGCGTTTAGCGCGNTCATCAGNTCTTTAGTTTTNGCGTNTGCCAGGTTCAGGTCTTCAANCACGATCAACTTGCCGTCGCNGGCCTTGGATGAAAGAGTTATNACCAAAGCCAGNCTCTTCATGCGTTTGGGNGTCCGTTGNCGATAGCTNCTGGGAGCNGGGCCAAAAACNGTCCCGCCGCCCTTCCANTGGGGTGCGCGAATGGTTCCGGCNCGNGCNCNACCNGTGCCCTTCTGCGGCCTGGGCTTGNNNCCTCCGCCGGACACTTCGGAGCGCGTCTTNACCTTNGCTGTCCCTTGCCTGCGATTAGCTAGNTGGCCGACCATTACCTGATGCACGACTGCGTCATTCTGGCGTCGAGCGAATACGTCGTCTCGGACGTCAATTTCGCGGACGACGCTGCCTCTTGTGTTATTNACGGGGAGNTTCACTTGAGTGCCCTTTTTCTGCTTCCAGCCCTCCGGAGCAACACGATGGAGTTGCGTCCGCCGGGAACGGAGCCTTTGATAAACATTAAATTNCGCTCTNGGTCAGAGGCGACAACCTCAAGGTTACGAGTNGTGATCCTNGCGTTGCCCATATGGCCTGCCATTTTCANCCCTTTGATTACGTGACCGGGAGACGAACCCGCGCCNATTGAGCCGGGNGCGCGATGGCGGTCTGACTGGCCGTGAGTTTTCGGGCCGCCNCTGAAACCCCAACGCTTGACGCCGCCNTGAAAGCCNCGGCCCTTCGAGGTTCCTGTGGCGTCAATTTTGTCGCCGGCTTCAAACAATTCAGCNTTGATCTCTTGGCCNACTTCGACGTCTNACGGNTCGTCGACTCCGAACTCACGGAGATGCCGAAAAANCTTGTCGACGGACGAGAGGTGNCCNTGTCTGGGNTTGTTGAGTTTNCGAACTTCTTNGAACCCAAGCTGAACGCCCGTGTAACCGTCGGAGTCAGGCGTCTTTANCTGAGTTACGANGCATGGGCCNGCCTGCACCACNGTGACGTCATCAGATCTTCCGTCTTCATGGAACATCTGNGTGGTGCCGATTTTTTTTGCTATCAATCCGTGTATTGCCATCTTGGTCCAAACTGTCCTTGATGATTNTCGAATAANTTTCAGCTGCAACAAGCCTGCNGNCANAATATCTAGGCGGGNCTGATTTATGCCCAGTCCCANATGACTNNGNTTACAACTTGATCTGGATATCCACCCCTGCNGGCACGTTCANCCTGGTTAGNTGATCAATTGTCTTGGAGGTGGGCTCCAGGATNTCAATCAGACGGTTNTGTGTTCTTATTTCGAAGTGCTCNCTNGAGTCCTTGTCGATGTGCGGGGAGCGCAGCACGCAGAAACGCTTTATCGACGTGGGCAAAGGAACCGGCCCAGACACACGAGCNCCCGTGCGCTCAGCGGCTTCGACTATCTGNCCTGCAGATTGGTCGAGTATCCGGTGATCATACGCCTTTAGGACTATCCTGATCTTTTGCCTATTTGACATTGTCATGATTGTTGTCTCGTCATTTCAGTTTTCCCCGATTAGACCTCGGCTTCGAAGCCTTTGGGAACTTCCAGATAATTATCAAATTCCATGCTGTAGCTTGCTCGGCCTTGGGTCAATGAACGCAATGAATTTGCGTAGCCAAAACTTTC
>PAIW01000065.1 GCA_002710885.1 Chloroflexota bacterium
TAACAAGCTCTTGCGCCCTCTCTCGCAAAAGTTGGCTCAGGTCGCGCAAGGCGACGGTTCGATTGCTGACGCGACCCGCTATCGGCAGAGACACGTCTGCAATGGCCTCCAACGAAGCCGGATCAGTTGTGCCGTGTTCGAGTTTGAAAGCCTCAGCGGCTTCGTAGGTCGTGTCGTAGGTCTGGCAAATGTCGTTAGTGAACTGGAACCCGCCGATAGGCAGGGCGGCGTTGTAGAGAACCGTGCCTTGACGATAAACTACCATGTCGGTTGTGCCGCCTCCAATGTCCACTAGGGCGACTCCAGACTCCCTTTCCTCAACTGTCAGCACCGCTTCCGCGCTGGCGATTGGCTCCAACACAAGTTCGCGCACAGAGACTCCGGCCTGTCGAACGGCCTGATTGAGTTTGTCTATGAACATGGCCGCTGCGGTGACGACGTGAGTTTCGACCTTGACCTGGCTCGTGTGCATGCCCAGAGGGTTGCGGATTCCCGACTGACCGTCGAGTATGTAGTTCCTGGGTAAAGCGTGAAGCACTTTGCGTCCCGGCTCCGAGCTGGCTGCGGCCACAGAGGTGGGAACGCGCCGAATATCCCCAGGGGTTATGACTCCACGTTTCGCGGCCCAGTCCAGGTTGTCCAGACGGTTCTCGAAATTCACGTGGGAGCCTGTGACGCCCACATACGCTTCTGTGACCGTCGTTTGAGCTTGTCTTGCCGCTTCAGTCGCCGACTCCCGGATCACCGATTGTGTCGCGCTGATGTCGGTGACGTTCCCTTTTTGGAGTCCCTGCGATGGCACGACGCTGTGCGACAGGACGCTAAAACGGCGTCCACCTTCTCTCCGGGCTATGATCGTGCACACCTTAGACGTGCCGACATCAATCGCCATTATTATGTTGGGGTCCTGAATCATGCCTTATGCTCCTGATTCGGCCTCAAAATTCCCAAAAAGTTTATTTTACCTACGCTGTGGGCGTAATGGAGTGTTTCTATACAGATTATTTATCGTTCCTACGCATCATATACGCTGAGCGATTCGCAGCTTGGCGCTTCGTGCTCGCGGATTTGATCTGATTTCCTTATCAGAGGGAGTAATCACGCGACGATTGATTAGATTGAGTGTTGGCGTATGTTCACATACGCATATCGGCAGGGCTGGAGGGCATATGCATTCTGACGCCTCTCGACGCATGACATTTTTGACCACACGGTCTTCGAGTGAGTGGTAACTAATCACGACCAACCGTCCGTTCGGTCCTAGGGCCTGGATAGCGGACATCAGGCCCTTCTCCAAATTATCCAGTTCGCCGTTGACTGCGATGCGCAGAGCCTGGAACGTTCTGGTCGCCGGGTGGACTCGGCTCCGTGTAGACCAATTTACCGCACGCTTCACAACGTCCGCCAACTCGGTGGTGGTGGTGATTCTGCGTCGGCTAATGATGGCTCTGGCTATCGAACGCGCCCGTGGCTCCTCTCCGTATTCTCGGATGACCGCCGCAAGCTCGCGCTCCTGGTAATGATTAACGATATCGTAAGCGGTGAGTTCGGTTTCTGGGTTGAAACGCATGTCCAGCGCGGCTTCGTTGCGGAAACTGAATCCTCGTTCAGGGGTGTCCAGTTGGAGCGACGATACTCCCAGATCAAACAGGACTCCTTCGAATAGACTGCCGCCCGTGATGTGGGCAAGTTCTGAGAAGTTTGATTGCGCCAGTTCCAGTCGGTCGGTATAGTCGGCCAACCTGAGGCGCGCTAAATTCAGGGCGGTGTCATCCAGGTCGATGCCCAGAACGGAAACGTCGTCAACGGCGCGAAAAATCGCGTCTGCGTGACCGCCCTCTCCCACGTTGCAATCAATGTATGCTCCGCCGGGCGTGAGGCCCAAACCTTCTATGGCCTCGGTGGACATCACCGGGACATGGATGGGACTTATAGCAGGTTCGTTGACCTTAATCATCTGCTCGACGGCTGTCCTGCTTGCTAGAATGTTGGGACGATCATGCCTACGCTGAGGCGCATCCAAGACAGCGGCTCCAGATTGTTGCCCAAATGCCGACTGTGGACGCGTTAAGCATTCACTATGGACCGACGGTCCGACGACTGTGCGCTTCAGGATGTGATCCTTATCTTTACATGGTAACATATGTCTTGAATTGCGAATAAATCTAATACGTAAAGGATGTCTACCAGCCGCATCCAGTGCTGGTTCATTGACTCGTTGGGGTCGAGCTCCGAGGGGACGCTTCCCCACCACAGATATGAGTGTCCCAGAATGTTCCGCAACCGCGCAAGGGATATTTGGGAACTCTTCCTCGGCATTTATGTATCCGATTTTGAATTGAGGGGCAGGCAGATTTTCAAGCTGGCAATTCTCACAATCAGCGACACAGGTTCCAAGGGCGAACGCGAAGACACCAGCGGCGACGCTATCAGCAAGATCATGACGGACGCTGGCGGGTTTGAAGAAGTCGCCCGCGAGGTCGTCGCCGATGAAACAGGCCTCATTGCCGGAAGGCTAACCGAGTGGAGCGACACCGGCGACATTGACCTGGTGGTGACCACAGGAGGCACAGGACTCGGCCCCCGTGATGTGACGCCAGAAGCGACACGTCAGGTTATCGACCTGGAGGTTCCTGGCATCGCCGAGGCCATGCGTATGGAGACGTTGAAGATTACCCCGTTCGCCATGCTCAGTAGATCGGTGGTCGGCGTCCGCAACGGTTGCCTGATCGTGAACCTCCCCGGCAGTCCAAAGGGCGTCACTGAAACGTTGGAAGTTGCCCTCCGAGGTATCTCGCACGCGCTCGAAATGGTCAAGGGCTGGCGCACCCATTGACGTCCAGACGTTCATTGATATTGTTGTTCGATAGGGGCGGGTTTGAAACCCGCCCTACCTTTGCTCGGCATTCGCCTGCATGATGCGATTTCACGTTTTGACCATATTCCCTGGGATGTTTGACAGCCCTCTATCGTTGAGCATCATCGCCCGCGCTCAGAAACAAGGACTTGTCGAGGTGAACCTTTATAACATTCGAGACTTCGCCCACGACCGCCACAACACCGTCGACGACTACCCGTTTGGAGGAGGGCCGGGGATGGTTATGAAACCCGATCCCCTGTTTGAGAGTGTCGAGCATGTGCGGGAGTCCGCGTCACTGGATGAAAACGTCCCGACCGTCTTGATGACGCCCCAGGGCCGTCGATTCAACCAACGCATCGCAGAAGATTTATCCGATTTATCCGATATGGTCATCATATGCGGCAGGTATGAGGGCGTCGACGAGCGAGTCCGCCAGAATCTGGTCACCGACGAGATCAGCATCGGAGACTATGTCCTAGGGGGAGGAGAGCTGGCGGCGATGGTGGTCATCGACGCCGTGACCCGGCTGATTCCCGGCGTGGTCGGCTCGGCGGAGTCTTCTGCTAACGACTCTCACACCACGGGCTTGCTGCAACACCCTCTTTACACTCGGCCATCTGTGTTTCGAGGCATGGAGGCTCCCGATGTCCTGTTGTCAGGGCACCATGCCGAGATAGCCAAATGGCAACGATTGGAAGCTTTGCGCCGCACGTTGGAGCGACGGCCCGACATGCTGGAATCAACAGAACTGTCACCGGACGACCGTCGATTCCTCGACGAATTGAGGGACGAACGATAACGCGATGATTGATGTGTCTCGTTCAATATTCACCGTAGTGTTCATATTGGCCGTCTCGGCCTGCGACGCAGACTCCGATCAGACCGTCCCCACTTCGGGAAACTTGGTTCCAGCCGCGCCGGTTGTTTCGGCGGAATTGGCCCCGACGGCGTCTCCTACGGAAAGTCTCGCCGACGTGGGGGCTGTTTAGGTAAGTGACGCTCCTAGATNATGTACCTTCTCCATCAGAGTTAACAGCCCTGACACCGGCTGCGACCGTTACGCTGNTTGATTGGAGGTATTTTCCGAATCAGGAAACCTTCTCTATCGNCGTGNGCTTCCCCACTTTCACGCTGATGAGCAGTCATTCACGCGCGTCGGCGGCCCCGTGGATGCTCGGCGGGATGAAACGGCGATTGCTCGAGNGCAT
This sequence comes from Chloroflexota bacterium, assembly GCA_002710885.1. The sequence goes on from PAIW01000065.1 coordinate 4,069, forward strand.
ATGAATCTCNCGGGCTATGGCGGGGTCGCGATGCGGGGNAGCCTGATCGACGGNTTCAACAGCGTCATTCTGACAACCGGCTTTGGAGACCGCGTGGAGACGATGGCTCCTGTTGCCGGACGGCTGCGCGTTCTGAACGTGGCAGGTCCGCTATGGGACGCTCACAATGAGCATTCCCTCGGACCAATCCTCGGTCTGAGATACCAGAGCGCCGGTCGNGTCGAACATGTAACCGCCGCCTGGGAAGTCTTCATCCACAGTCCCGCCTGACTGGGNCGNGGCAGCGATGTANAGTCCGTGCTTTCGAGCGTACTTGTCCAGCTTGGCTTAGCAGTCGCCGTTCCACCAGTCGTAGCCTGATTGCCAGTTCCTCGTTGTCTGATCTCTGTCGATGCCGGGCGTTGAGGAGTGTAGGACGACCTGCGTTCCAGCCTCGGAGTATCGAAGAAACAGGCCTTCANNCTCGATGTCCGCGCAAATCGTCAACCCGAAGTTGATGCCGCCCTGACTGAATANGCAAAGCTCGTCGTCGGCAGAGTTAAGCGATAACGCTTCAGGTGCGAGATGCGTTTTGTGATAGACANGCAAAAGCTCGNCGCCGAGAATGATGCCTTGAGAAATGAATGGATTACCTGATGGGTTGGGATCAANGATGCCNACAACACCGGTAATCGGGTTATCANGGAACCATTGAAAGAGCGGAGCGAGGCGGTAATCGTCCCAGCTAATCACCGTCTCAGGGAATNTGAGAGGGTCGATATACCCTGTCAGATGCCTTNTGGAAAACAAACGATGTCTGCCCCTGCCTCCGACNTTTGTGNGGAGAACTCGATGGAGCGTTGCACGTTGTGTTGTATTTCGCCTTTTTCGCAATTCATCTGNATCAGGGCGACTTTCAATTGTTCTTTGCGCATGAGCATTGGGCCAAAATCTTTTCGGTCTCTGGAACATGAAGGGTGTTCAAGTTATTAAATATGCGGATGATGTCGCGGTCGGCANCGATTTTGGTAAATGCTGGACTTTTGACCCTTGAGAGTCGGACATCATGCGATCCCAGGTTTCCATCGGCCAGAACGAATCTGCTATATTATCGGCATTGTTCAAGCGAGGGGTATCTGATGAAAGGCAAGGACTTCCTATCCATCACAGATTTAGAACCGGATGAGGTTGCGCTCATGGTTCAGCGCGCCAGGCATATCAAAGAGACCGAAACGCCTCGACCCCTNGAGGGCAAGGTGTTGGCTTTGATATTCGAAAAGCCGTCATTGCGNACCAGAGTCAGTTTCGAAGTCGGGATTCGACAGATGGGCGGCGAGTGCATCTACCTNAGCAACGCAGANATCGGTCTCGGAACACGGGAGCCAGAGATCGACGTGGCGCGAGTCCTCGACCGGNTGGTGGATGGAATCGTTGCTCGCGTGTTCTCACACNGCAGCCTNGAAATCCTCGCTGAAAATACCACAATNCCTGTCATAAATGCCCTCTCTGACCTAGCTCACCCATGCCAGNCGCTGGGGGACTTNTTGACTATCAACGAGAGCAAAGGCANCCTNNAAGGCCTCAATGTCACCTATGTTGGCGATGGCAATAACATCGCATCCAGTCTGGCGTTGGCTTGCAGTTCTGTTGGAGCGAATTTCACGATCTCNGCACCCGGCGACTACCATGTGCCATCCATCGCATGGGATGAGGCCCGACGCCGCGCCGCCCAAAAGGAGTCCCTTTTGGACTGGGTGGAAAANCCTCAAGATGCCGTCAAANGCGCAGANGTCGTTTACACCGACGTCTGGATAAGCATGGGCGACGAAGCAGAGGCTGATGAGCGTCGTCGNGTGTTCGCCGANTATCAGGTGAACACGGAGTTGATGNGCCTNGCAAAATCGGANGCAGTGTTCATGCACGACATGCCNGCTCACCGAGGCGAAGAGGTTTCGGACGAGATGTTCGATCACCCCAAATCGNTCGTNTTCCATCAGGCAGAGAACCGACTCCACGCTCAAAAAGCCGTCATGGCAGANCTTTTCNNCAGGTGACGTCAGGNGTCATGAAAATTCGCGAATTGATAANATAGCGTNANANGCGCATCGGTAGGNGCNGGNTTCAAACCTGCCCTTNCACAAGNATATGANCTGTCACCAATGNCAAGGAGTCGTCGTGGCAAAGCCCGTCGTCGCAATTGTGGGNCGACCCAACGTCGGAAAATCAACAATGTTCAACCGATTGGTTGGACGTTCTGCGGCCATTGTGTCTCGGATGGCAGGCACCACTCGCGACCGTAACACCAGCGAGACCGAATGGGGAGAGCATCTTTTCATCCTAGTTGACACTGGCGGNTTGGAGATCTTCCCGGAAGATGATATGTGGCGTCAGGTCAGGGCGCAAATTGAGACTGCCATCGAGGACGCCGACGTCATAATAATGATGGTGGATGTTCGGGANGGCGTGACGCCGGACGACGTCGACGTGGCACAGCTTNTGNGACCCGTCGATCAGCCNATTATTNTGGCGGCCAACAAGGCNGACACTGCGACCGTGGGCACGACGGTNTCCGAGTTTTACGAGCTTGGCCTGGGAGACCCACACCCGATAAGTGCATACCANAACATTGGCCTGGATGACATGATGGCCGAGGTCATCAAACATTTCCCCGATGGGACTGAGTTCCCAGAGCCGGAGGCCGACCTCCGCGTCGCCATCGTGGGCAGGCCNAACGTCGGCAAGTCCCAATTGCTTAACATCATNACCGGCGANAACCGCTCGATTGTCAGCGATGTGCCTGGCACAACTAGGGACACGATAGACACTCTGATCGAGGTCGAAGATAAGACTGTCCTCCTCATCGACACNGCCGGCATTCGACGGCGNGGNAAGATNGGCACTGGCGTTGAGAAGTACAGNGTNATTCGATCTGTGCGGGCCATCGACCGTGCCGACGTTGCGATACTTCTTATGGACGCTTCCGAACCTGCAACTGCTCAGGACTCCCATATTGCCAGCTACATCCTCGACTCATATAAAGGCGTCGTTCTGGCAGTCAACAAATGGGACCTGGCGGGGGAGTTGAACGTCAACCGAGAGGACGTAATGGCNGTCGTCGCGGACAAATTCCGATTCGCGTCCTACGCNCCCTTGAGATTCATATCTGCGCTGACCGGTCAGGGCGTGAACCAACTTCTCGACACCGCTCTNNCTGTGCATCGACAGTGGACCAAGAGCCTCCCCAGATACGACTTGAGACGGACGGTCATGAACGCGGTGGCCGAGCATCCCCCCGTTGCTCAAAAAGGGCGGTCCCTCAGNATCTACAACGTCTCGCAGGATCAGGCAGGGCCGCCGACGTTCACCTTCTANGTCAATCATTCCGACACTNTGCATTTTTCATACCAGAGATACCTGGAAAACCGACTGCGCGAAGTGTACGATTTCCNCGGCAGTCCCTTGAAAATGCGNTTCAGAAGCAGGCGTGAGTGATGTTCGATTACCTGATACTTGTCCCGATTGCGTATNTGTTGGGTTCGGTTCCCTTCGGACTGATTGCNGGCAAATTGGCAGGCAACGTGGACATCCGTGAGCACGGAAGCGGNAACATNGGNATGACCAACGTCCAGCGAACCGTGGGGACTCCGGTGGCGGTGGTTGTGCTGTTTCTGGATATGGGCAAGGCCGTGCTTGCGGTTGTGGTCGCCCGAATCTTCTTTGATTCANCGGGCNTNGANGCGGCGGCGGCTCTGGCAGTCGTGTTTGGCCACAACTGGCCGGTATTTATCCGNTTCAAAGGGGGCAAAGGAANTGCTTCCGGCTGGGGTGGGTTGTTTGTTTTGTCCCCCATTGCCGGNCTTGTTGCCACNCTNGTGGGTCTACCACTGATTGCGTTTACGCGATACGTGTCGCTGGCATCAATCTCCTCTGCNGTGTTNGGGTCTCTGGCTCTCATAATATTGGCGGCCTTGGGGCACCTTCCTCTGGCCTACATCTGGTTNGGNGCTATCGGCAGCGTTTTGGTGGTTGNTCGCCACAGAGAGAACATNCANCGTCTTCTCAGCGGCACCGAANGAAAGCTGGGCNAACAAGTCTGAGGCCGNATNGTAGAATNACGCCNTGCTGAGTCGAAGCGNAGCATCTGGTCGTTGAGAGANCGGTTGTGAGAATTACGANGANATTCTTCGTCCGCGCACTNNNANTGGCGAACACTGACACCTGAAAACCTGANNCCCGAAACCTANNCAACAAATGCCAACAGTCACCATCGTGGGAACCACNAGCTGGGGTACAACCCTGGGNATTATCATGGCTCGGCAGAGCGTGACGGTGCGATTGCTCGCCCGCAATGACGATGAGGCTCANAGGCTTCAGGCTGCCCGCGAGAACGCNCGATTCGTTCCCGATGCTCCGTTTCCTGATTCGTTGAGTGTCACCGCCGACGCCAAATCTGCCTTCNAAGGCNCGGACCTGGTGNCTTTCGTGGTCCCTTCCANAAGCCTCAGAGAGAACGCCCGAAATGTGGCGCGATATGTGAATCGAGNTTCGATAGTAGTTACCGCGACAAAAGGGCTTGAGCTTGGTTCAGGAAANCGCATGAGNCAGGTGTTGGAGGAGGAGTTGGGGGAATCGTTGNNGCATGGAGTGTGCGCTCTGTCAGGCCCTAACNTAGCCCGTGAGNTCGTGGCGGAAATGCCGTCGTCCACGGTCATTGCATCCTCGGANACNGAGGCCGCGACCAAAGCGCAGGCGATCATCAACTCCNCGGTGTTTCGCGTTTACACTAANNAAGACATNGTNGGCGTCGANTTCTGTGGCGCTCTCAAGAACATCATCGCNCTGGGCGCAGGGATAGTGGACGGTCTGNGTCTNGGAGACAACTCCAAGGCAGCGTTCATGACGAGGGGGCTAGCNGAGATAACTAGGCTGGGCGTNGCCGCTGGAGCCAGTCCAACAACTTTTGCGGGACTGGCTGGGATGGGAGACTTGATCGCGACCTGCTCCAGCGCTCTGAGCAGGAATCACTTCGTCGGAGAGCAGTTGGCAAAAGGACGCAANCTGACCGAGATTCGCGCAGCGATGCNNAACGTGGCCGAGGGCGTNGACACGACCCNCGCCGCAGTGGAACTAGCNGACANGTTGGGCGTGGAAATGCCCATAGCGCGCATGACCCACAAAATTCTCTTCGATGGACTGTCGGTCCGCGACGCGATCGCCGAGNTAATGGGCNGCGACCCGACNTCNGAGTAACCTGNTTCTTGCAANNGNNAGACAGATGCCTTCCGATCAGGAACTCAAGGGTGCNGGCGGGNTTGTCTTNCNAGGTTTGGCCTACANCTCCCACTCCCCAANCTCGAAGCAAACAGCGGNCACNGANGCGATGGCGGCAGTCTCGGCTCTGAGGATGCGCTGGCCTAGGCTCACAGTCTGNACTCCGTGGTGNTGGGCAAGATCGNCCTCCTCNNCTGTAAANCCACCTTCAGGCCCGATTATTATTGACACTTCCGAAAACCCANGGCCTTCGNTTCTGATCTTTGAAATTGTGTCCTTCAGACCAGAAGACCGCTCTTCCTCCCACGGCATCAGGGCGAGAGAAGGTTGACTTCGAAGNGCGTCCTCTAAACTCACGGGCGNCAGCGCCTCTGGAATCCTGGCTCGNNGGGACTGTTCTGCCGCCTCGGTGACGATGCGCCGCCACCTTTCCNTGCGANTGTTCNNTCGACGCTCANNTGAGCNNCGAACGACTGTGCGTTCGGTGATGATCGGGACGAAAGTGGACACNCCAAGCTCGGTGCATTTCTGGAGNACGANATCGAANCTGTCGCCCTTCAGCATGGCCTGATACAGGGTGATCTTGGTATCTGGCTCGCCGAGACCGCGCCTTTGTTGGGTGACGTTGGCCTCAACCAATTGCGGCGACACAGTNGTCAGAACCACATCGTATTCCTGACCTGANTTGTCGAGGAGAACNATGCTATCGCCGGGAGCCTGACGCAACACCCGCGCGATCTGGTGGGCCTGGTCTCCAGACAGAGTTGCCTTCCCGTCANAAATTGACTCGGGNGGCACGAAGAACCTGTGCATGGTCAGCCTCTANCGGATCGGACCTTACGTGCCTGGGACCCAGAGAGCAGAGCGCTCTNGCTGTTGCTCGGCTTCCTCGACACTGGAGGTTTCGGCNGGAGCGTCGGTCTGTTGGTTGGGCACCCACAGCCCGGAATCCGAATCCACATCTCCCTGGGCAGCCTGTTGCTCTGGCGTCCAGATTGGAGAAGCNGGGACCGGCGGNTGGCCCTGAGCTTGANCGTTTTGTTGGAATAGCTCCTCGAAACCCTCTGGTGGTTCGCCTGCCGGAACGTAGTTGAAGTTTCCAATGCCAACGTTCTCAACCAGACGGTTTAGAACCATGCGTTGGTTGTCGCCNGGNGCNGGAACATAAGTCGGCACGCCGCCATNTCCGAACTCTATCACGCCACTGCGCGGTTGTGCATCGGCGGTGTCCAGAATATTGCGGGTCCGATTAAACAGCCTGTGAGGTCGGAAGCCTATGGCCTCCGCGAACTCTATCGCGCCGTATATTATTTCGTGGGCAAGTTCGANAGAGACGCTTATCGGAGGCTCGCCCTGATACAGACGAGGCAGGGCGTCGTTGTGGAANTGGTTTGGCTCGACATTTACGCCATAGAACGTGTCCTTTAGCCCAACGCAGAAAGTGTCGACCAGGAACCTGCCAAATGTGATGTTGTCGTCGGGCTGGGTGCGGGCAACGATCATCGAGGCGATGCCGTACTGTTGCCAGTCCCGCTGNACCCATGCTCCCAAGAACGGAAATTCGCGGGCGCGACGAAGCATACTCGCCGGACGTTCGGATGCGGACTCGTGGATTGCGCGCTGGACCAGCTTCTTCTTGCGCTGGGTCCGTTTTTGAAGGGCGCGTTGCAGTTTTTNNTGNTGTTTTCGNTTCTGTTTCTTCGCCATATACTGCNGGGTCAGTTCGGGTGTCTGAGAATCAGGCTGATGCTAGCAGTGTCACCCAGTCGCCGTCAATGAACGTCTCGTCGATGGACGCTCCCACAGCGTTCAACGCTTTGGTCACGTCCTCGACGTGAGGCTCGATGATTCCCCCGGCGATGAGTTTGCCGCNGATGGCGACGGAGTCGATCAGGTGTTGGGCAAGGTTGGTCACGACTTTGGCAGAGATATTTGCGGCCACGATATCGAAACTGCGGGCCTCCGCCAGAGGGCTGGGTAACGTGCCCTGCACGATTTGAACTTTGTCTNCGATCCCGTTGATTCGGACATTCTCCTCNCCAGCCCGAGCNGCCACAGGGTCGATTTCCANACCCAGAGCCGANGCGGCTCCCACTTTCACNGCGACCACAGAAAGGATTCCAGANCCGCAGCCTACGTCCAGGATTCGGTCTCCNGGCTTGGTGTCGCGCTCCAGAATTTCCATACAAGTGCGAGTAGTTGGGTGATGGCCGGTGCCGAACGCCATGCCGGGGTCCAGGTGTATCAGGATGTCGGACTCGGATGTCTCGACGGTTCTCCAGGTGGGGCATATGACCAGATGCCGGCCGATACGCAGGGGGTCGAAATGCTCTTTCCAGGCGTTCTGCCAGTCCTCCTCTTCGACATACTTTTCTTTGAGAGGGGAGATGGTGGCGAGATGGGCGACGAGCCGAACGCCAATGTCGATCTGGTTTCGTCGGCGTTCCGTTGTGTTGTCCACAGGCAGGTAGGTCTTGACGGTCACGAAATCAGGGACAGGCGGGGATTCGCCCTCGTCCGGATTGTAGCCTGCCTCTTGTTCGATTGCGACGCCGCCGTGACCGTATTTGTGGAAGATTTCGGACATCGGCTCTGCGTACTCGGGCGGGACGTCGCAGGTTAGTTCAATCCATTTCAAATCAGCTACTCAGTGCCGAAGGCGTCTTTGATCTTGTCGAAAAAGCCCTTCTGCTCATCGTCGAGACCGTTCTCGCCCAGCATTTCGCCCAACTGTTGGAAAACGGCGCGTTGTTCGTCGTTAAGAGTCTCGGGAACATTGACTTCAACGGTGATAAACTGGTCGCCGCGCCTGGAGCCTCGAAGCTCAGGGACGCCCTTCTCCTTCAGAAAGAAGACCTCGCCTGGCTGTGTGCCAGCCGGAATCTCTAGATCCGTGTCGCCGTCCAGTGTCGGGACAGTTACGGTGGCTCCCAGGGTCGCCTGGAAAATGCTGATAGGGTGGGTGTAGTGAATGTCGGTGCCGTCACGAGCGAATATCTCGTGGGGTTGGACTCGAATCAGGACGTAAAGGTCGCCCGGTCGGCCATTGTTGGTCCCCGCTTCACCTTCCCGACTGAGACGGATCTGAGTGTTGTCTTCGATTCCCGCAGGAATGGAGATCATCAGCTTGCGATTTTTGCGCTCTCGGCCCGACCCTCGGCATTTTTCGCATGGGTTCGAGATGATGGTGCCCAAGCCCTGGCAGGTGTTGCATGTTGAAACCTGATGGAACTGCCCGAAGAACCCTTGCTGCGACCGCCTGACCTGTCCTGAGCCTTTGCAATTTGAGCAAGCGACCGGCGCGGCGCCAGACTCGCTCTTCGATCCTTGGCAATTGGAACAGACGTCCATGCGTTGAATTTCGACCTCGTTGTCGGTGCCGAACACGGCATCCACGAAGGAGATGTTCACGCCATATTGAAGATCTGCGCCTCGCTTGGGCGCGTTGGCGCGGGTCTGCGTAGTTGCGCCGCCAAATCCACCGCTGAAGAACGCGTCGAAAATGTCGCCGAATCCGCCGAAAGTGTCGAAACCATCGAAACCTCTGCCACCTGCCGCCCCAGCGGTGGCGGCGTGGCCGTAGCGGTCGTATGTGGCCCGTTTCTTGGCATCGGACAACACCTGGTAGGCCTCATTGACCTCTTTGAATTTGTCCTCTGCGCCCTCGGTCTTGTTGCGGTCTGGGTGGTACTCAAGCGCAAGTTTTCGGAACGCCTTCTTGATATCTTCCTCAGATGCTTCGCGGGCGATTCCGAGGACGTCGTAATAATCTTTTTTGCTAGTCGTCATGGCTCTTGTAGAGCATCCTTTACTGGCGGGACGTCATGCTAAATATGCATCACGATGCGCCCACTGAATACAATATACTCTCAGGAAATTTGATAGCCAACTTTAATTATATGCTGAGATCAAAGATGCCACAAGCGTATTAACGCGTGTGGAGCCAGATATTTCGGCTTGAACCCGCTGGATTATTCATCGAGGAATAGGGTTGGATCAACCATCTATGAGCGTGTCTAACAGTGCTATCCCGATGACGGCGGAGCCGCCCATAAGCTCAGGTTGAACGAAATCGGGCCTGTCTTCCGGAGTGTGGATTCGGGATATGTCGTCGGCCAGGAAGAAGATCACAGGGATTCCTGCCTCACTGAATGGCGCGTGGTCGCTAGTGGCGTTGGGCAGGTTCACTCGTCGGCGAACTGAGATGCCCAACGTCTCGCCGATGTCGATTGCATCACCTACCAATTCCCGATCTCCGAGAGCGCCGACGGTGGCTCCGGTGCCGAGGGCGTCGAAGTTGAACATGGCGATGATGTTTCCTTGTTGCTCAGGCGTCAGCGACCGGAGATGCGCGATGCTTCCACGAAGCCCTAGCTCCTCAGAACCGAACAGCACGAACCGGATGTCGAAGGGGTAGGACTCGTCGGCGATGGCGCGGGCCACTGTCACGACCGTGGCGCTGCCTGAACCGTTGTCGTTGGCTCCCGGAACGTCTTCGACAGTGTCATAGTGGCCGCCGAGAACAACCACGTCGCCGTTGCCTGCGGTTCCAGGCTTTTCGGCGACGACGTTCCGAGAGTCAAGGACCTTTGTCTCCACTGTCACGGTTGCGGATACATCATCCAGCCCCAGCAAGTCACGGATTGCGAGGCCGTCCTCTCGTGAGATTGACACCGCGGGAATCCTGGACTGATTTTCAAATACTCCACGGAACATCCCCGCGCCGTTGTTGAATATTATGGCGGCGATCGCTCCTGCGTCAGCGACTCGGTTCACCTTTTCCTCAAAGGGGATCGTGCCGCGTTCAATTAACGCCACTTTGCCTGCCAGTCCCTCGGCTGGGATGTCTTCCGCGAACGCCATTCCCGCTGAGGCCAACACACCGGTCTTGGAGGCTTCGATCGACTCGGTGATGGGCAGCGTTCGGAATTCAGAAGGCACTCCAGCATCGGACGACTCCAACTCAACCCTCGAACGTTTCAATTCGACTGTGAAGGGTTGGAGGCTGGTCCCGAATCCCAACGATTCAAACTGAGATGCAAGGAACGCCGCTGCCGCCAGTTCCTGGTCGGTGCCGCTCTGCCTGGGGCTGAAGTCAGCTGTAAACTCCTCAAGAAAAACCATCGCCTCGGCTCCTAGAACGCCGACTTCGGATTGAGGGACGCTCTGTGTCGCCGAGGGTGTCTCCGGGGCTTCCGGCACAAAAGTCGGCGGCGAAACAGGAGTCTGTGTAGGCGGCGCGACGGCCGCTTTCGGTGTCTGAGTTGGCGCCGGTTCGGCAGCATTCGCTGGTTCCGATATTGCTGCGGGCGGGGGCTGAATTGCCGGACTGGGAGCGGGCGGGACTGTAGCTGGGACGCTAGTGGCAACGTTTGGAGCAGTAGTGGGCTGTGCCGCAGGCTCTGTTACTGATGTCGCAGGACTGCTGCACGCCGCTGCGATGAATATTATCGCGAAGAGCATCAATGGCTGACGAGCAACACGTTTGGCAAGAGTCAACAAGTTTTTTCCCTGTGTTGGACGACTTGGATGGTGATACCCCTGCGAAGTTGGATGCGGTCAGCATATACAACGGTTGCGATGCTATGGGGGATAGGGCGTGAATACGATTCGTGCTTTACGATGGACGAGTTCCGGGTCGCGGCCTGCCTCCCAGGATGGCGGGCGCCCACCAGTTGGCGGAACTGAACAATCTCATAAGCGCCGGCGCCAGCAGGGCACGGACGACCCCGAATCGATGAGTATCGCTAGCGCAACGCCGAATCCCAACGTTTTAACAATGACAATATCTCCCGATGCGAAGCCCGTCGACACAAGAATCAGAACCAACGCTGCGCTGGTGACTATCTGGTCCGACTTCTCCATGCCCACCGCCACTGCATGGATGTTGTCTCCTGTGGTTTCGTACTATTCTTTGACTCGACTGAGAAGGAAAACCTCGTAGTCCATGCTGAGACCAAGCACGATGGAGAACAACAGTATCGGGACCGACGCCTCGGTGATGCCCTGGGACGTGAAGCCCAACAGGCTTTGAAAATGGCCTTGTTGAAATACGAAAACCAGCGCTCCAAGCTGGCAAGGATGCTCAGGATGTTGAGGGCCACCGCCTTCAATGGCAGTACGACGGAGCGGAACAGAAAAAACAACGCTAGATACGTCACGACAGAGACGTAAATTATCATCTTTGGAAAGTTGGAGTACATGCGGGCTCCCGTGTCCTGAAGGTCAGGCGTGACACCTGTGACTTTGGTATCAAGGCCGCCCGAAGGCGGCGAGGCGCGGATGTCTCTGGCGAGATCGTGGGCCTCGCCCGACACAGGGCCGTGGTCAGGCGAAACACGGATCATGCTCAACGAGCGGTCGTCTCTGACCAGCTCGTCGAGAGCGAGCGCAACCTGTGGGNCTCTGATGGTCTCCGGCGATNACAGTGAGTACAGGAATTGGAACTCCTCCAGGGTTACATCTAGGTCGGCCGAAAGGATGCTGTCAACTCGACGGACGCGAGGGTCGGCCTCCATGCACTGGACGAATTCACCTGCCGAATAGCGTTGTTTGCTAATTCGCCGAATGTTTCAGTTATCGTTGATTTGATATTGGATGTGATAAGTTTTAATTCATCCAATCGTTCGTAAATTACATTCGTGACTNNCTCNGCGTCAAAATCNGAACNAAANTTCNTCNACGGGAGAATTATTTGNTCCNGATTCGTTCGANCCAAATGTTCGCCAATGATGGAAACGTCAAACTCNTNTAAACACCGAAANNAGCCNATCGAATTTAGGTATATTGCTGNCCTNGNTTCTTCTGGNACCAAGNGNTGACAAGANGCCCNCGATTTCATNACTTGCAACGCGNAAATCAAACACCANAAAGTCGCTGCGNGTCGAATTGCAACGCATTGTCGAAGATCAATTGTGANCTNTTCAAACCCANATCCCGCNTCGCGTGGNTCAATATTGCGCGTGTTGCCAGNTAGCAACCCNGCNTGGCCAAACNTTTTTGNNGCGGTTATTGTAAGTGTCGGCATGGCTCGAATNAAACTTGATCANGAATGATANTGTCTACTCCAGACCGTCCATCTTCTTCTGNGTNCCGTTGNGCTGACCATTGGTTTTGGCCTTGCCATTAGGNGANGNTTTGCCTTTGGCCTGAGCANCCNGTCNCTCTTCCTCGTCCANGTTGAGGTCGCTTACAGCTTCGATAGATGACACTGCGTCCCCTGGNGCNGGTTTNAATATTGTGACGCCCTGGGTCGCGCGGCCCATGCTCCGAATTTCAGAGAGGTTGGTCCGCAGCACCTGGGCCTGCTCAGAGACGACATAAACCTCTTTGCTGTCGTCGATTATCTGAGCGTCGGCCACGACGCCCGTCTTTGTGCGGATGTTGAATGTCTTNACTCCGATGCCNCCTCNGCCCTGAGTGCGGTAATTTTCCAGCGGCGTGAGCTTNCCATAACCCAGTTTGCTGATCACNAGCAGNCGAGTGTCGGGNGTTCCAACGTCCATCGATATGACTCTGTCCTTGCCTCGGAGTGTTATACCCTTGACGCCACCGGCGGCGCGCTGGCGNAGCGGAACTTCTGTTACCGGGAATCGGATCGACATGCCCTGTTCGGACACGATAATCACNTCGTCTTCTTGATCGGCCAGTCGCACCGAGACNAACTCATCTTCNGGCTTCAGGTTCATGATTATGAGTCCCGATGGCCGGATGTTGGACACAGAGTTNAGGACGACGCGCTTGATGCGCCCAGTCCGAGTCGTCAGCACCAGATACCGATTGTCGCCGTGTTCCAGTTCATCGCCGCTTACGGCTATGACCTTGCTGATTTTCTCGGTGTCTGTGATCGCCAGCACATTCACGACAGGCACTCCCCGCGTGTTNCGGGACAGGTCAGGCCGNAGTTCATANGCTGTGATNGATAGCACGCGGCCCTTGTTGGTGAAGAACAGCAGCTTTTGATGCGTGTCCACAACNAGGATGTGCTTCACGGCGTCGTCGTCGCGCTTGTTCATGCTGACAACACCCTTGCCCCCACGGTGCTGGTTGCGGTAGGTGCTGGCGGCTATGCGCTTGACGTACCCGCCCTGGCTGAGGGTGACTACAATCNGTTCGTGGGCCTCTAGCTCCTCACGGCTGAGGTCATGGGCGTCGCCACTGATTACGGTGCGGCGTTTTTCGCCGTACTTCTTTTTGATCTGGTCAGTTTCTTCTTTGACCTGAGTCAGAATTTTGCTCTCGTCGGCGAGCAGTTCTTCCATGCCCTGAATCGTGGTTTGCAACGCTTGATACTCGTTCTCAAGGCGTTCTCGCTCCAAAGCGGCGAGGCGTCGTAACTGCATATCCANGATGGCTTGGGACTGGCGTTCATCCAGNCCGAAACGGGTNATCAACTGGGCGCGGGCGGCCTCTGCGCTCTCGGAAGCTCGGATNAGGCGGATAACCTCATCCANGTTGCTTATGGCGATTCGCAGGCCGGCCANGATGTGGGCGCGTTCGCGGGCACGCCTTAGCTCNAACTCGGTTCTGCGGCGGATGACCACCTGCCGGAAGGCGATGAACTGTTGCAACGCGACTCTGAGGGTGATCNTCCTGGGCATGCCGTCAACCAGNGCCAGCATNTTGGCNGAGAAGGACTGNTGCATTGCCGAGTGNTTGTACAGGTTGTTGAGNACGATCTGAGGCTGGACTCCGGCGCGAAGCTCCATGACCANGCGCATGCCGTCTCGNTCGGACTCGTCGCGGATTTCTGTGATGCCCTCAACGCGNTTGGTCTTGACCAGTCCCGCNATCTTCTCCACGAGGGCGGCTTTGTTGACTTGNTAAGGCAGTTCGTTGACGATTATTTGCATACGATTCGAGCGTTCCATAGGCTCGATTTCGGCNTTCGCTCTCACGATGATCTGTCCCCGCCCGGTTGTGTAGGCGTTGCGGATTCCCTCACGGCCCATGATTGTGGCGCCGGTGGGAAAATCCGGCCCTCTGACGTAGCGCATGAGCTGTTCTGAGGTCAAGTCAGGGTCGTCNATAAGCGCATTNATTGCGTTGCAGACTTCCCTCGGGTTATGNGGGGGGATGTTGGTNGCCATGCCAACGGCAATNCCGGNAGCCCCGTTAATCAGAAGGTTTGGGATTCGAGANGGCAGAACCNNAGGCTCTCTGAGNGAGCCGTCGAAATTGTCAGCGAANTCGACGGTTTCCTGGTCGATGTTANCCAGCATNTCTTCGGCGATTGGAGAGAGCCGCGCCTCGGTGTATCGCATTGCTGCTGGCGGGTCGTTGTCAACGCTGCCGAAGTTTCCTTGGCCGTCGACCAGAGGCATCCGCAGGCTGAACGGCTGGGCCATTCGGACCATTGCGTCATAGACAGCAGAGTCACCGTGGGGATGCCATTTGCCNAGGACGTCGCCCACCAATCGGGCGCTCTTTTTGTAGCTGGAATTTGACCTCATGCTCAGGTCGTCCATGGCGAACAGAATGCGTCTCTGCACTGGTTTGAGGCCATCGCGAANATCTGGCANCGCCCTGGNTACGATGACGGACATCGAGTANTCCAGATACGAACTTCNCATCTCGTCCACAATCTGTGTGGACCTTATGAAACCATAATCGGTCTTGGTAACCATGCACGACTCCTGATGNGCTTAACATCTCAACGATGACGGACGNCGTTNGNCTGGAAGGTCAATAGTNGACCNAATTCTCAGGACGCTGAGGTCACNGGCAAGATCGGNCTGTGTTGCGAAAAATTTGGACGANNCCTNGAAGNGATGAACCGAACAAAACCGGTGTTTTGGCGCCATTCATGCAATCCATTGCATGAATNGNTGACGCTNGAAATAGATTACCAATTGTGCGAGGNTTTCACCAAANATANCATACTATTAAACATTAACTAATTATAGCATTTTCGTAGCTAATTTTCACCTTTTTTGCGTNGCGAAAAGGCGCTCCTCGGCCCGTTCGACTAGTGACTGAAAGAGCCGGTCGAAGTGGGGAGGCAATTCCATGCGGCGTTCAGGGTGAAACTGGACTCCGATGACCCAGCGATGGTTGGGGCTTTCCAACGCTTCGATNACGCCGTCTTCCAGTGAATAGGCCGACGCCATCANCAGAGGCGACTTCTGCGCTTCNCGNATGCCNTGATTGTGAATGCTGTTGACTCTNACAATCCCGCCNGAACCCACAACAGCGGCCAGTTTGCTGCCAGGNGANATAAAAATTCGGTGGTATGCGACCTCNTCTATGTCACNGTGCTCTGTGAGCGTTCCCNTGTGCCCNTCCACGTCCACCAGCGTNCCCCCAAGNGCGACGTTCAGNAGCTGGACCCCACGACAGATGGCGTAGANAGGCATGTCNTCNTTGAGGGCGGNCCTCAGAAGGCTGAACTCCATAACATCACGAGGCTCGTTGAGCCANTGCTGGCGGGTCGTNAGAGGCTCCGAGTCGTAACGNGAAGGGTGGACGTCCTCGCCACCGGTCAGCACCAGGGCGTTGGCNTTNGCCATGAACTCCTCNACGNCAANACCGTGCTCAGGGANTATGACCCACGGNTCTCCGTTGGANCGCTCGACTCCATCGACGTATTNCTGGNTGNGGTGGTCCAGACCGTAGGCNGTAACGGCGATGATCGGTTTNTCTGAAGCGTCACTCACTGCNCGACTGCGCCTCNGTTTCNTCGACGGTGTGTAGGGTCTTACGTTGTTTNATCTGATCTCNCACAGAATCAGTGGAAGTTGGGAGCGCGTTTCTCCCGGAAGGCTAATAGAGCCTCTTTATGNGCNTCTCTGCCCTGGGATTCTCGGAATATNTTGCTCTCGTCGGCCAGAACCTTGTCGATGTCGTGTTCCAGGTAGTCCTGATGCACCAGGTGTTTGACCTTTGCCAGGTTCCAATTGGGATTGTCTGCGATAGCGCCAGCCAGTTCCANGGCCTTCTCAAGTAATTGGTTCGCTGGATAGATGTGATTGACCAGNCCGATGCGGAAGGCTTCATCCGCTGGGACCAATTCTCCGGTTAACATCAGTTCCANGGTTCGTCCTAGACCGATGAGATAAACGGCGTAATGCGTCGAAGCGACCTCTGGCGTTAGGCCCACTCGCAGGAATCTGAAGGANAGGCGGGCGGTGTCCGACGCCACNCGAACNTCGCAAGGTAGCGTTCGAGTCAGCCCTTCGCCGATGGAGACGCCGTTTATCGCGGCGATCACAGGCTTCGCTGTTTTTATCATATCGATCCAACTCTGAGCGGGACGCGGAACGACGTTGTCGAGATTCTCGCCCTGANCNCTGGCCTCGAACCTGCTGATGTCGGCNCCTGCGCAAAAACCCCGGCCTGCGCCGGTCCAGACTATCGCGCCGATGGATTCGTCGGCGTTCCAGTCGGCGATCTGATCNCGAATTTCGTAATCCATCNGTGCNTTCATGGCGTTCAGCTTGTCCGGNCGGTTCATCGTAATAATGCCGACTCGACCCTGAACCTCGGTCAAAATNTCTTCGTAACTCACNATCGCCTTTCGGGATAATTTCCGNTTACCCGCCTGAGAAACTCGTCGCCCAGNGAGGCNNTTTGAAGATGTTNAGGTTGNGCCTGTGGAGGCGCAAAAAACCTGCGCCAATCTTATCACAAAGGGTCTCAGCTTGCCCTCAGCCGTGCCTGCCTAGTAGCATGAGACCGCCTGTCGATCAACAATATGATGGAGTAATCGCGAACCGCGCGATTCCCGATTAATGTCGTCGGAGAGTAGTCACAATGAAGATAACCGATGTTAAAGCCGTATACCCGAACTATCAGCATATCCCTCCGTCCTGGCGAACCCACTTCTGGCAGATCGTTGTCAGGGTGGAGTCTGACGCCGGAGTCACGGGTTACGGTTACGGAGGTGGCGGTGTCGCGGCTGTCGATGTGGTGAATAGACACCTGGGAGAATTGCTGATTGGCCGGGAGGTCGACAGTGTGGCAGATATCGCCGATGCCTGGGGGGATTTGTATTCCGAATCCTTGCCATACGGTCGAAAAGGCATAGGGGTCATGGCCCTGAGCGGCGTCGACCTCGCTCTGTGGGATTTGTTGGGCAAGGCCGAGAGCATGCCCGTGTATCAGCTTGTCGGGCAACGGAATAAAGACAAAGTTAAGGCTTACGCAACCGGNATGGACTCCGAGTGGTANAGGGANCTTGGATTCACGGCTCACAANTTCNCGCATCGGTGGACNGGTCAGGAATCGGACTATGACAGAGCNGTCANCCACGCGTCTCGCGCTCGCNACTTGTTCGGNCCNGATGCNATGGTGATGATCGACACCTANATGTCTTGGACGACCGANGTGACCATCGAAATGGGCAAGCGCCTGGCANANCTTAATATCCACTGGTTCGAGGACATTCTGACGCCTGACGANCTGGATGGGCAGGCCGCATTGCGNGGAGAGGTCGGGGACACTCTCATCGCTGGAGGCGAGCACGAGTTCACCCATTANGGCTTTCAAGAAATCGCCAGGTCCGAGGCTCTGGACCTNTGGCAGCCGGANATCACTTGGTGCGGTGGCATCACAGCCGGACTGAGAATCCTNGACNNGGCNCGCGAGGCTCAAANTCCAGTCGCTCCTCATCGGGGCGGNGAAGTCTGGGGATTGCATCTAATTGTGTCCTCAGACTGCATCGANCTTGCNGAGCAGAACCCTGGCAATCGGGACGCGCCGAAGGACGCTNTATGGGTCGGCCAGACTCCGGTTGTGGATGGCTNCATGGAGCCGTCAGACGAACCCGGTTTCGGCGTGCAGGTTAACGAGGCGATGCTTTAGACTAGGCGATGCGCCACTACATACGNGACGAGNNGAGATTGAGAAAGGAATAATCATGGCTGTGAAAATTGGCATNCACGGGGGACAACANGACATCGAGATGGACGAGTTGAGGCGGATGTGGCGGTTTGCCGACAGCAATGGATTCGACTTCATATCTCTGTGGGACCACTTTTACGAGGCTCCTCCGATTGACGGCGATTCGCCGGTGTTNGAGGCCATTGCGGGAATGGCTGCGCTGGCCGCCGAGACCGAGAACGCCCGGATTGGATGTCATGTTCTCTGCGTCACCTACCGAAATCCTGGACTTCTGGCGAACTCCATTATGACCATCGACCATATCAGTCACGGTCGCGTCGAAGTCGGTCTAGGAGCCGGATGGCANGTTCCGGAACACATGGCCTATGGATACCNGTTCGATTCGCCCAAAGCTCGNTCAGATCGTCTTGAGGAGGGGATCGAAGCCCTNCGTATGCTNTTCACTGAGGACGTCTCNAATTATTCTGGAAACTACTATCAGTTGAAAGACGCCAAGCTCTACCCTCGACCCNTTCAGGAGCGCATCCCCATNGTCGTAGGCGGAAGNGGNGAGCGCCGGACCCTTCCCACAGCNGCCCGNCTGGCAGACGGTTGGAATGTCCCTTATGCNACGGTCGACGAATTCACAAGGCTGAACGCCATNCTGGATGAGCGGTGCACGATTGAGGGCCGCGATCCCGCAACCCTCAATCGCAGCGTGAACCTCCACATGCGGATGGGAACCACAGCTGCGCATGCCGCTCAGATTGAACAGGAACGTGGCGCAACTGACGGAGCGGTCGTCGGCACAGCGCAGCAGGCCATCGACGCTATCAAAGCCTACGAGGAAGCGGGAGCATCGCGNGTCAGCATCGCGATCCGNCCACCGATAGANTGGGACGCCCTGCAGGCCTTCGTNGANGAGGTCATGCCGGCCGTNCAGTGAGATGTCGAACGGGTTTAGCGAATTTGGCCCTGCTGNTTGTCTTGCTGGTNNCCGGATGCCAAGAACCAACCAGGGAGCCGGCGAGCGTCGAAGCCACCATTGAGGCTAGGGTTGTCGCCACGGTCATCGCGTTCCAGTTACGAAACCCGACTGCGACGCCGCAGCCAGCGCCAACTCCGATCCCCACTGTTACTCTGACTCCGATTCGCGCGGCGACTCCGACGCCCAGACTGATCGGTGCTCCAACCGAGATACCGTTGCCAACGCCAACATCTGCCCCGACCGGTCTAACGCAAACCGTGTCGCATGTCGTGGGCGCTGTGGTGGCGATCAACACTCCTGCAGGCACAGGTTCCGGGTTTTTCTTTGAAGACGGTTTGGTGATGACCAATGCTCACGTCGTGAGCGATTACCTACGAGCCACCGTAGTCAGCAAATTCAACGGCATCAATCTTGGCATTACTGGCACCGTGATCGGCGTAGATGAAGAACTTGACATAGCGGTGATCGAAGTAAGCAAGAACCCGGAGCGACCAACGTTGAAATTTGGAGATTCCAGAACAACGCAACTAGCCGAGGATGTTTTGGTGATCGGTTTCCCCTTGAGCAATATCCTGGGAGAAGCAATTTCCGTTTCGAAGGGGATCATATCGTCGAAGCGCAACATCGACGGGGTTGAAATGATCCAGGTTGATGCCGCGACCAACCCCGGCAACAGCGGGGGGCCGCTCGTCAATTCTCAAGGAAAGGTAATCGGGATGGTCACGTTGAAGATAGTTAATGAGGTTGCCAATCGCTTCTTTGAGGGCACTGGGATAGCGATCGCATCGAATGCCATTCAAGATCGTCTTCCATCGTTGTTGGAAGAGTAAGCCTCACAGATTCCTGGATTATGTCCGACATTTTGAAGTCTGGGACAGTCAGTAAGCCTCGCGAATTGCGTCTACATCCAGNTTTTTTGAGAGACGTGAATTGCAACTCTCACGCCTGCTNGCAAAACTCGGATGNTCCCAGAGCGNATTCGACGTTGAAGACTGGTTTGCCTGCGGCGATGAACGGCAAGAGCGCCTCGCATTCGTTGAACTGGAAGCACTCCTCATTCAGCGNCCAATCGAAGTGGGGGATCAGGTCGGGTATCTGACCCATGTCGCTCTTGCGGCCGATGGACAGTCCCNGTNGGTGGGCCCGGTCTGTCAGCCATATATTGAATTTTAATTCGTCAACTCGTCGTAGGTCATCGGGAATCCCGGGTTGTTCACAAAACCGTCCACGTTGTCAGGCTCGATGCCATCGAAGCCTTTGTCTCGGCAGTCGTTAAATCGGGGTTCTAGGATTGGCCCCAGCACGTCGAATCGGCGAATATCGAGCCTGCGTTCGTCCTCCCAGTCGTCTAAATTCTTCCCGATNATTTCTAGAGGAAAAACCNTAGCGTCGGGCCTCCTGTTCTCCCAGCCTCCGGCGTTGAGGTAGCAAACTACTTTGCGGCCCTGTATTTGTGGATCGGCGACGACGTTCGTTTCATTATCGAACAGGTCAATATCGTACATGCCCATGTCGAATGATGCGTCGATTGGCTGTCCGATCAATTGCCATTGCCATGTCGATAATTGGATGCTAGATTTGAAATACGGTTTGAGTCCTTCTCGAATTTCTGATTCGACTTAATGGCGACAACCAGAGTGTCNCCAGCTGTTTAACAACATCGTATGGCAGTCATATCGCCTGAGTCATCTTGGACGATCCCGTGCATTAGTTTGAGCGGGTCACAGCTTCGATCACGGCCTTGATGTACCCATAAGTGTATGAAAAACCCACCATCCTCGCATTGTCTCCGGCCATTTCCGGAACGTGGTCTGGCATCAGCATGTATGGGTAGCCGACTTCGTTGTAAACCTCGGCGGCTTTGAACATATCGACGTCGCCGTCGTCGATGAATGTTTCCACGAAGTCCAGGAATGTGCCGTGAATGTTTCGGAAATGGACATTGAATATCTTGTTCCGGCTGCCGAAGTACCGGATAACGTCGTAAATCTCCTCGCCGGGNTTTTCCAGCATTTCGGAGACTGTGCCCTGGCAGAAGTTCAAGCCATGATAGGGGCTGGNATGGAGGCCCATGAATTTTTTAAGGCCATCGACGCTGCCGAGCACGCGGTCCACTCCTCGGAATCCGTCGGGGCGAGGCATTCCGGGATCGTGTGGATGGCAGGCCATGCGGATTTTGTTTTCGTCGGCCACGGGAACAACGCGCTGAATGAAGTAGTCTATCCGTTCCCACATCGTGTCAGCGTCCACTTCGCCTGCAATGGTCAGAGGGGGGTCTTGTACAGCGGTGGCATAGTTGAAGGCGCGGCTGGACGCTCCACCTCTCCATGCCTGACGCTCCGTGCTGACTACGCCCAGCAACGTCATATTGTACTTGACGGCTGGGATTCCGGCCTCAGCGCAGGCCCTGATGATGTTGCACACGACTTCGATCTCACGGTCTCTTTCAGGACTCTTGCCAAGCATGATGTTGGGGTTTTCAGCCTTGGAGATTTCGTGGGATGACAGAGGAAGCGGAATGACATCTACCGTGATTCCGAAAGACTCGATGTGTTCTCGGTATCTGGTGAGGTTCTCGGCGGTCCAATCCTTCTGGGTTCCGGGAGGATATCCGCAGATGTGTTCAATGCCCAGTTGGGCGAACACTCTAAGGTCTTCATCGGATCGCGGGGAAAACTGTGTTCCGAGGTACATATTATTATTTCTCCGTTGTGATCGTCTGGTTCACTGATACGAGAAATTCGTAAGCAATCTGGCGAATACTCGGGGCGACAACGGAATTCTCTAACATCCGCTGAACTCCACCTGATTACAATATCCATCCCATTGGGTTAAAATGTGAGAGGTTCGCGTATGG
>PAIW01000066.1 GCA_002710885.1 Chloroflexota bacterium
AGGGTATCCGCACAGGCCTGCCATTCAGACAGATCCTCGAACCATCGCCACTATCTGTCACCTGGCCTCATTTGCCGGCTTCCCATGCCGTTCGGCAATATTCTCGGCTCTCTGGTCGTCTGGCTTATCAAGCGTCATGACTCCCCTTATATCGACTATCACGGCAAAGAAGCATTGAACTTCCAAATAAGGCTGACCCTGTATCTTATTGTTTCGGGCATCTTTATAATAGTGCTGACTGGCATACTATTGATTACAGGCGTGGGAGTCGCAGCATAGTTCCCAAAATAATCGCGGCGGTGCGCACCAGCGAAGATGAAGAGTTCCGCTATCCGATGACTATCGGGTTGGTAAAATAGGCAAGCAAACAACGCTCACAATCACGATGTTTTAAGAGGCAACGGTTGACACTAAACACCGCACGACGCCCTGACATGCCCGGCGAACATGAGTTGGTTGGACTGCTCCGACGTCAGGGTATTGACGCGTCGTTCGTTTCATCTGAATCGGATGTCCGAGCAGATGAAAGCCTGGACGGCTCATCGTCCGAGCAACTGGCGCTAGTGGACATAACCTACCTGACCAGTTCCGAAGTGAAGCGCTGTGTGACTGCGTGCTCCGAGGCTGGAATCCCGGTGATAGCCTTGGTTCCCAGAGCGCGTATCGCCGATCTGGACACTTCACTTCCGCTAACAGACCTCATTTTTACCCCGCCTGACCCTGACGAGCTTGTTGTGAGAGCCCGGTTCGCGCTTCGCCAGGAGCAGGAAAACAACTCAGTCGACAAGGGCGAGTTCATTCGAGTCGGCGACTTAGTTATCAACACATCCAGCTACGAAGTCACCCTCGGGGGGGAGCGCATCGGACTCCGGTTCAAGGAGTATGAGCTTTTGCGCCTTCTGGCGCAGAATCCGGGCCGGGTGTTTACCCGCGACGCGCTTTTGAACCAGGTCTGGGGCTACGAATATTTCGGCGGCACGCGAACCGTGGACGTCCATATTCGGAGGCTGCGAAGCAAGATCGAGGACTCGGACCACTCCTACGTCGAAACAATTTGGAACGTCGGGTACCGGTTTAACGAGAGTTAACGTCCAGACTCTCTGAATCGCGACTGATAGTCAACAATGCTCAAGGAGTTTAGGTTATGACCACAGAGCGTGTAGCGTACATCAATGGCGAGATTGTGCCGGAGAGCCAGGCCACAGTGTCTATCCGAGACAGGGGATTTTTGCAGGGCGACGCAGTGTTCGACACGACCCGCACCTTCCGACACAAGATATTCAGATTGGATGAGCATCTAGATCGGTTCTTTGAATCATTGAAGTACATGCGAATCGAGCCTGGACTCTCCAAAGCACAATTCGCCGACATCACCCATCAGATCATCGACGCGAACCTTCCTTTGATTGGCGAGGAGGATGACTACTGGGTATCCCAGAGGGTTACGAGAGGCGTCAACGTGGATGGGGAGTATATCCCGACTGTCATCGTCGAAAGCGTCCCTCTACCCTTCGCGGCTCGCGCAAACTANTATCGCGAAGGCATGCCTGTAGTCGTGCCGTCCGTCCGTCGGACGCCTCCCGAGGCTCACAGTCCCAGGGCGAAGGTTCACAACTACGTGAACTTGATCCAGGGTGAGCTTGAGGTCAAGGCACAGAACCCCGACGGATGGCCCATTCTACTCGATATGAACGGCAACTTGGCTGAAGGGCCTGGGTCGAATATCTTCATCGTCAAANACGGCGCTCTCAAGACTCCCAAGGAGCAGTACATCCTTTCGGGAATCAGTCGGCGCGTCGCCATCGAGTTGGCACAGGAATTGGGCATAACGGTAGAGGAATCCGACATCGACCTCTTCGACGCCTACACCGCCGATGAAGCGTTTGTGACTTCNACCAGCTTCTGCATTTGCCCTGTGTCTTCCTTCAACGGATCTCCAGTCGGCGACGCCAGCGTCCCAGGGCCAGTGACTGACCGCCTGACCAGAGCATACAGCGGGCTTGTAGGCATGGACGTTGCAGGACAGTACCTGTCCAGACTGGATTCTTAGGGAGTTTCCTGGCAGATGGCATAATGTGTCTGTGAGCCTTCCATATTCAATTAGTTTGGACAAATCGACATGAAAACATTCTTTAAGANCGCCCTCAACCGCACTGAGATTGTCATCGACTTCGTTGAGGGGGTGGATAGAACCGCCTTCCAACCCCAAACACTGTCATCCGCAGAGTTGGACTCTATTCATCAAACGATGGCGTATTGAGAAGATGAAGATATGGCAGTGACAGGCAAATACGAAATCTCAGGACTCCGGCAAGCGCCTCGCAACATCTGATTGTCCCTCATGCGCTATACTTTCCAGAGTTTGCCATGAAGACGCGCGTAAAAGTACGAGTTCCCGCCACAACAGCTAATATGGGTCCAGGCTTCGACTGCCTGGGCATGGCTCTCGACATTTGGAACACCGTCGAGGTCAAAGTAGGTCCGATCGGATTTGAAATTACCGGCCACGGCCACGATTCCCTGCCACAAGACTCAACCAACCTCATCCACCGGAGCATCGTCCGCATATTCGATGAATTGGACAAGGCTGTCCCTGAGTTCCATTTGACCTGCCATAATGACATTCATCTAACAGGCGGATTGGGTAGCAGCTCGGCGGCGTTGGTTGGGGGCCTTGTCGCCGGAAACTCGCTTTGCGACGGAGCAATTCCAGAAGACGACCTGCTCCAGATCGCCTCGGAGATTGAAGGCCATCCTGACAACGTGGCTCCCGCTCTCCTAGGTGGTTTCCAGATTGCAATCAAGCGGCAAGGCAGAGTGATCGCGGCCCCAGTCCCGACGCCGGACGATCTTGCGGCGGTGGTATTTGTTCCCAACATCGCNATGCCCACCGCCGAGGCCAGGGGTATCTTGAAGCCTGAGGTTTCGAGGGCCGACGCTGTGTATAATATTGGCAGGGCGGCGCTTTTGGTGCGCGGATTCGCCACCGGCGACCTGGCCCACCTGGAAGCGGCGACCGATGACCGTCTTCACCAACCGCAGCGCCAGTCCATCTTCTTCCCTATGAAAAATCTGTTCCGCGCTGCGATGGACGCCGGAGCGCTGGGCGTGTTTCTTTCTGGCGCAGGTTCGGCGGTTCTCGCCCTGACCAGGGACCGAGAGTACACCATCGGCTACGAAATGGCCGACGCCGCCGCNAAATCCGGCCTTGACGGCGAGATAATCGTCACCAAACCATCCCAGCAGGGAGCAAACATCGTAGAGTTTTCATAAAAATCCACACTGATGTCAACTTTTGACCACTTGAATTTTCCTATAGCGCTGGCAAACTCAACCAAAACATAATTTGATAGCTGAGGGCTGATTGTTGATGGCCTTGATCGTACAGAAATACGGCGGAAGCTCTCTTGCGGACGCTGAAAAGATCAAGAGCGTTGCTCAACGCATCGCTCGGACCGCCGACGCCGANAACAAGGTCGTGGCTGTGGTCTCTGCGATGGGCGACACAACCGACGATCTCATCGCGCTTTCCCATCAGGTGTCGAAGAATCCAGAACCCCGCGAGATGGATGTCCTCCTNTCGACCGGCGAGCTTGTGTCCTGCACGCTAATGGCGATGACTCTGCGTTCAATGGGCCACAAAGCCATCAGCCTCAGCGGCGCGCAGGCCGGCATTCGCACCGATTCCTCGCACGGCCAAGCGCAGATAGCAGACATGGCGCCTGACAGGTTGATACAGGAATTAGACAACGACACCATCGTAATCGTGGCGGGGTTTCAGGGCATCACCGAAGACTTGGACGTCACGACGCTGGGTCGTGGAGGCTCAGACACAACGGCTGTTGCGCTGGCGGCAGCCCTGGGCGCGGCCCGATGCGAAGTCTACACNGACGTCGACGGCATCTACACTGCTGACCCTCGGTTTGTCCCTGCCGCTCACAAGCTTGACGAGATCAGCTTCGAGGAGATGCTGGAGCTTGCCAGCTACGGCGCAAAAATGAATCCGCGCTCGATCGAGTTAGGTATGGTATATAACACGCCGATTCTGGTGGCCTCCAGCTATCGTGACGAACCAGGAACGCTCATTCACGGAGGAGCCGACATGAACAGACAAGTTGGAGAGATACGAAACCGGGTGTCTGGCATCGCCACAGACACCAACGTATCCAAAATCACCGTGCTAGGCGTCGTGGACCGTCCCGGAATCGCCGCTAGTCTGTTCGAGCCGCTCACCGAAGTGGGCATCAGCGTGGATGTCATCGTCCAGAACGCCAGCGTCGGCGGCGCCACGGACATGACCTTCACCGTGATGCGGACAGACCTNGCCCGCGCCGTGCAGGTGGTACAGAAGGTGGCGAACGGTCTGGGAAGCGGCGAAGTGGTCACGGCCTCCGACCTTGCGAAACTCAGCATCGTCGGCACCGGCATGCAGAACGCCCCTGGATACGCCAGCACGATGTTCCGAACCCTGGCCGACGCNGGCATCAACATTGAAATGATAACGACATCTGAAATTCGGATAACCTGCCTGGTGAAAGAGGCTCAGGTGACCGAGGCCGCTCGTGCCCTGCACACCGCTTTCGATCTCGACTCCACCGGCTGAAANTTTTGTATTTGGCCTCAGCATCAGATGACCAGCAATGCAGGTTTTTCATACTTATCTTAAAAATAGTAGATAACACCTTGCCCCAGAACTTTCGATAGATTAAATATGAAGCCGATTCACCTTCACAGGCTATAGCTCACTTGGAAAGACCTTACGTTTCGGTAATAATTCCTGCCTTCAACGAAGCGACGAGGATCATCCCAACGCTCGAAAAGNNTNTCGAACACCTCAGTGGCAAGCCTTACGAGTGGGAGATAATCGTGGTCGACGATGGCAGCACGGATGCCACAGCAAAGATCGTTGACGATTGGTCTAATTCAAAGCCGTCTGTGCGGTTGGAAAAGGCGGAACATNGAGGCAAAGGCTGGGCAGTTCGCAGGGGCATGCTGTCCGCAACAGGCGCCCGCAGGCTCATGTGCGATGCTGACCTCGCAGTGCCTATCCATTGGTTGGACAGGTTTCTTGAACACATGGACCCTGGCTTCCACATCGTTATTGGTTCTCGTGAGGCCGCTGGAGCGAGACGATTCGATGAACCCAGGTACAGGCACTTGATGGGCAGGGTTTTCAACTGGTTCATCAAGATTGTGGCAGTGAGAGAGTTTCAGGACACTCAATGCGGGTTCAAGTGTTTTGACGGACATACCGCAAATGAACTGTNTAGCCTTCAAAGAAATCCCGGAATGGGATTCGATGNCGAGATACTGTACNTGGCGNNCAAAAAAGGNTTGAAAATCCTGGAGATGCCAGTGGAATGGTACCATCAGCCAGAGAGCAAAGTCAGGCCAAGCGTGGANTCTTTGATAATGATAAAGGAAACTCTGAACATACGGTGGAACCACTTCCGCGGATTCTATGGCAGGCTCACTAGAGAGCGGAACTGANCGCGAAACGGTTTTTGACATGGATCAAACGCAACAACCATCAGGATCAGAACCAACCAATTCCGTTTTGGATGGTTCAGTTTCGGTAGTTGTGCCCACCTATAACGAAATGGAAAATATTCCGACGCTGGCCCACCGACTATTCGGGCTTGGNCTGCCAGACATCAGGCTCGTGATCGTCGATGACGGGTCGCCGGACGGAACAGCCAACGTGGCCCGCGAACTGTCAGGGCGNTACGCGAACAGAATCNTNGTCATCGACCGGGAAGGCAAACAAGGACTGGGCACAGCCTACATCGCAGGGTTCAAGAAGGCTCTGGAATTGGGCACAGAGTACATGATCCAGATGGACGCGGACCTGTCCCATTCACCGGAGTACATCCCCGACATGCTTNGGCGTCTCGAGGAATCAGATATCGTTGTTGGGTCCCGGTACACTCAGGGNGGCGGAGTNGACNCGGAGTGGAGTTTCAAGCGTAGGTTTCTCAGTTCCTCGGCAAATCGAATGATTCGTGTCATAACAGGGCTAAAGGTCAAAGACGTAACTTCAGGATTCAAAGCATACCGAGGAAACGTCCTCCAGCAGTTGGACCTCGACGCATTCCGGTGCAGAGGCTTCGGCTTCCAAACGGAGGTCGCCTACGCCTGTCAGCGTCAGGGGTTCAACGTCGCTGAACACCCAATCATATTCAGCGACCGGACCGAAGGCAGCTCAAAGATGTCGGCCAATATATTGATAGAAGCGGTGTGGCGACTCTCGCTTCTGAGAATCAGAGGAACATCGGAATAAAAATTGCCCTTGCGGCGGAATTTTCTATCGGTTAGAATTCCGAAACTTATCTGAGGCTGGAACAATGAGCACACGCGGATTCGACGACAGAGAAAAAGTCAAAAAAGACAAGGCCAAGAGGGCTGTCGCTCTCGCGATGAACAGTCGATGGGAAGAGGCTGTGATTATCAACCGCTCGATTGCCCAAGAATTTCCCAAAGACCTTGAAGCCTTCAACCGCATGGGCAAAGCGCTGAGCGAGTTGGGGCGCAATCGCGAGGCCAAAGAAGCATTCCAGGCCGCTCTTGGAATCTCTCCCAACAACTCGATTGCCAAGAAAAACGTGAAGCGTCTTCAGAAGTTGTCTGACGACGAGACTCCCCGTTTGTCCAGGCCTCGGCGCGCCAACAGAAGCGCGAACACATTTATAGAGGAAACCGGCAAGGCCGGCGTCACGTCTCTGCTGAATCTTCCCGGCCCTAAGAGGCTGCTCAAGCTGACTCCCGGAGACGCGGTGCAACTTCAAGTGGTAGGCAAGGGACTCATGGTCACCGATTCCGATGGCGGAGACTTGGGAAGAGTCGAACCCAGAGTCGCGAGCAGGCTTGCTCGTCTGATACAAGGCGGCAACAAATACGAAGCCGCCGTCACCAGCGCTGAAGATCGCGAGTTGGCGATCATAATTCGCGAGGTTTACAACCACCCGTCTCAGGCGGGAGAGGTGTCCTTCCCTGTTCGAGGCGCCGCCGGCCCCCACGTTTATCTACCCGGCACGGTTTTGGGGATGGACATGGGCAACAATGAATCAGCAGACCCAGACGCCGTCGGTGTCAAAGACTGGTCCAGCGACGACACCGAGCCGGGCGACGACGAAGCATTCACGCCCGTTCTACACCGGATCATCAATCCGACCAACGAAAACATGGACGACGAGTTCTAGTCGGGCTCGCTTTTGCCCGCTTCATCCGTCACGAGATCGCGGGGCCTATAGTACAGGCCCCATTTTTGCATAAGGCCCTCCACGCGGTCGTCGCCCAGTTCCATCAATTCTCGAAAGAACCCTGCCAGCGCATGAGCGTGCCGCAACTCCTCCGAGCAAACCCAGCTCGAATCGCCGGGAACCACGTACAGTAGTCCGTTCTGATGCTCACACTGCATCTCTAACCGCTTGCCGCCTGTATCCTGTTTTATTATGAGTCCGTGTTCAGCCAATTTTCTGAGACCTCGTCGAAGTATTTCTCCACATACCATACAGCCGAACGCCCTAGAGGCCAACTGTTCGAGCATTCAGCTCTCAGCCGTCAGTCCATCCGAGCATTGGCGGCGTTGGCATGAAGTGGTCGGTTTTCTAGATCACGGAGAAGTTGACGCAATTCCTGCCGTTGATATAATCACAAACAAAGATCGCGAACCTGCGGGTGCACCCAACGCTCAATTCCAAATAATTTCTGCAAGGAGACCGACGAACATGGCGCTACAGTATCAGGACGACAGCATCACCATCCACAAGATTAAGTGCGGCCCCTACGACAACAACGCATACCTGCTGGTGTGCCCAGAGACGAATCAAAGCATCCTCATCGACACACCGCAAGACCCAGGCGCGTTGATCGAAGCCGCAAAGCAGACGGACGTTCAGGCCATCCTTATCACACACAACCACGGAGACCACCTCGCCGGATTCTCGGAGGTCACATCGGCCATCGGCGCATCGGTGGGTATCGGTGATGCCGACGCTCACGCCCTGTCCTCNCCACCCGCCATGCTCCTCAAAGAAGGCGATGAGATCAAAGCCGGAACGCTGACACTGAAAGCCATCGCCACGCCGGGCCACACNGCCGGTTCGACATGCTTCTCCATCGGCAACCACCTGTTCTCAGGCGACACTTTGTTTCCCAACGGCCCCGGAAAAACCGGTTCGCCTGAAAAACTCGCTGAGATCATCAATAGCATTACTTCCAGTCTATTCACTCTTAACGAAGACACCAACATCTTCCCTGGCCACGGAGACGACGGCGTCCTAAAGGAGGAGAAAGGCAAGTACGATGTGTTCGCCTCTAAAGAGCATCCGGCAGACCTGGCCGGCGACGTGGAATGGCTCAAGAGTTAGATAGCGGCTATCAGTCGCCAGCACTCAGCCGTCAGGNATCATCACCTCACAACGCATGTNTCGTGCTTTCGCTTCGCTGACACCTNGGTTTGAATAACATGCAGGAGTCACCGGCTCCCGAANACNGCCCGATCGGCGTTCCGTGGTCNCTGACNGACATGGCNCTCGGAGTGGGGGCGTTGGTNGGCAGTTTTTTGATATTCCTGTTGCTGCTCCGCCCCCTGGTCACGACGGAGGACGANGGANCACGAGTCCTGGCCNTGNTATGGCTNGGAGCGGCGNTTGAAGGCCTGCCAGTCTATGTCATCTGGANGCTGTCCGTCAAAAAATACGGCGTCGGATGGGNCGCGNTGGGTTTTCAGCNGCCNAGGACTCGNCGCAACNTCATTCTGGTGTTGGCGACCATCATNGGGTGCCTCGTGCTCNTCGCCGTATACGTGGCGTTGGTCACGCAATTGGNTATCGANTTCCTCATCCCNGAACCCNTGCCAGAGNNCNTAGGTGGNGACAGNGCAACGTACCGCCTGCTGACTGNCATNGCCATCGCCGGNTGGGTTCCATTCGTNGAGGAGATATTCTTTCGNGGTTTCNTGTTTCAAGGGTTGGCATCCAGATANGGCATGCTCTGGGGAGCNGTGTTCAGTTCTGGTCTCTTCGCACTTGCTCANATCGNCATTGGCACGATGATTCCGATATTCTTGATCGGCCTGATGTTCGCGTTCCTNNACTCNAGAACCCGNTCAATATGGATGCCAATGGCCGCCCACGGGACGTTCAATCTTATCGTGTTGAGNGTNTCNGGTTAGTAGGNNNGNCANGATATGTTGAGCCACCATNAAGAATCTCNTCCACCGTTGAAGGTGACAATATCACACTTCTTTCGCGCCNCCGATGACCNCCGATGCGNAAGATTGCTATGATAGTGAACGCTCGANTGGGTANTNGCAAAATTCTGAAAACACAGAAAGNTTGAAATGGCGAACCGAATNGACACCACCATGNAGAGGCTCAANANCGCAGGCAAGACAGCGCTCGTCCCGTTTGTCACGGTCGGGTTTCCTGACCTAGACACNTCAGAGGCNCTGGCGCNAACGATTCTGGAGTCNGGCGGAGATATGCTGGANCTTGGCATACCCTTCAGCGACCCGNTNGCGGANGGCCCGACNATCCAGATGACCAGCTTTCGCGCTCTCGAAAACGGNGCNAACNTGANAAAGTCACTGGAGATGCTCAAGNGCCTGCGAGACAAAGGCGTTGAGGCTCCGTTGATATTCATGGGCTACTACAACCCATTCCTTCGCTATGGAATCGAGAAGTTTTTGCAGGCGNCNGANGACGCAGGGCTNGACGGTATCATCGTCCCAGACCTTCCCACCGAGGAGTCNGCAGAGTTCCGCGANGCGTGCCANANNCACGGGATTCANGTGATCCCCCTGCTGGCCCCNACCAGCCCTGACTCCAGGATTGCCGAGGCTTGCAAAGGCGCAGGCGGCTTTATATACTGCGTGAGCCTCACAGGGGTAACAGGAGCGCGCCAGTCGCTGTCCTCCGGCCTTTCCGATCTGGTGGGCAGAATTCGACAACACACAGAGCTACCCGTCATCGTTGGATTCGGAATCTCCCGACACGAACACATCCAGG
Organism: Chloroflexota bacterium; assembly: GCA_002710885.1. The sequence continues at coordinate 10,011 of PAIW01000066.1, forward strand.
AGATCGGACAGTTCGCCGACGGAGCAGTGGTCGCCAGCGCNCTATTGGACGCNATAGACAANTCTCCTCCTGAANCCGTGCAGGACACAGCAAGAAAATTCGTNAGGGGTCTCAGGGGATTGAACGGCGAAAGCAGCTANGTATATGGCAAAAANCAGAGGGTTCCGAGGCGCGACCACGGCCGACGACAACACCAAAGAGGCCATTGTGGAGGCAACCAAAGAGATGTTGGAGGCGCTGGTCGCAGCCAACGACATTGAAGTCGATGACATCGCGTCGGCCACCTTCAGCACAACCCGCGATCTGAACGCCGAGTTCCCGGCAGTCGCTGCGCGAAAGCACCTCGGTTGGAACTACGTCGCTCTGATGAACAGCCACGAGATGGATGTTCCCGACGCCCAGCCCAACTGCATTCGAGTCATGGTGCTGGTAAACACCGACAAACAGGCTGAGGAGATCAATAACGTCTACCTCAAAGGCGCGGTCCATCTGAGACAGCGNGGAGTGGACGAAACGAACGGCACGGGCCGCTCCNAGTAGATACCGGTCTCAAAAACTGTCATTCGGAGTCCGCAGACGAAGAATCTGAGCGAGGACATAGCGGCAGTCGTTCTGCAAACCACCAGATGCTTCACTTGACTCAGTCTGACAGAGCTAATCGAAATAAAAACACCAATTCCGATGGAGGAGAACTCATGGAAGTAATCAAAAACGGCTCCATTCCTGAAGAGGACGCAACCAACGCCCCGCTGTTCTACGGGGGCGCAGTATCCCGACAGCCGATCGTGGCAGGCGGGAAAAGCTCTTACTACAACTTCT
>PAIW01000067.1 GCA_002710885.1 Chloroflexota bacterium
GTCGAGGGTAGCGTGTTGAGCAGGTTGCTCATGGGAACCGTAGGCCTTCGCAGGACGCGGTCCAATCGGGTTCTGGTCGCGCTGGACGCCTTCCACGATGCGCGCTGGGTAGATTCGGCGGTCAACGCCGTCAACGCCGCCCGCTCAACCTATGGACTCGACACCTCCGGCATTGTGGTGCTGGACGAGCCCCTCCGACTCATGAGCGAATACGCAGACTCCGGGCGCGCCACTGGTGAGGTGACCGGACTGGACGGTCTCTTGAGAGCNTTCGANCAACAACGGGGCCGATTCGACGCCGTCGCGGTGGCATCCTCCGTCGAGGTTCCGGTCGCCTGGCACATGGAATACTTCANTAGCAGNGGCGAAATGGTGAACCCCTGGGGCGGAGTCGAAGCCCTGNTGACNCACGCCGCATCGTCNATATACAACGTCCCNACCGCTCACGCACCGATGATGGAATCTGACGAGGTTGCCGCCGTCGATCCCGGTGTCGTCGACCCTCGGATGGCGGCCGAGATCATCTCCATCACCTTTCTGCAATGCGTTCTCAAAGGATTGCAAAAATCCCCAAGAATGGTCACCGACCCTCAACACATGATCGCGCCTGGAACCATCACAGCCTCCGATGTTTCATGCCTGGTGATCCCCGATGGCTGTATCGGCCTTCCCACCCTGGCCGCTCTGGAACAGGGAATCCCGGTCATAGCCGTTCGAGAGAATCGCAACCTGATGCGGAACGACCTCGCCAACCTGCCGTGGAACGAAGGCCAATTGAGTATCGTGGAAAATTACTGGGAAGCCGCCGGAGTGCTGGCGGCGCTCAGGGCAGGAATGTCCCCTGACTCTGTCCGCCGGCCTCTGGGACCCGTCTCCAGAATCACGCCCACCAGAGCGCAAAAATCCGATGGCTGAAACTGACCAGACTCCCCGACTAGCAGGGCCGCTAAACAGAGAAACGCTCGACAATTTGCGCTCAGTCCTCACCCTCTGCTGGAAATCTTTCGAGTTCTATCGGCTGAGATTCGAAGAATCGGGCGTTAGTCTTTTAGACATCAACGCTGATGACCCGATTACGACTCTACAAAAACTCGCATTGATCGAGCCTGCCGATCTCGGTCACCTTTCAAGGGAGGTCGCGACAACTGCTGAAGGCATCGTCGACGTCGAGACCTCATCCGGCACAACAGGCCAACGAAAGGTCCGCTATATGACCTACGAAGACGACCAACGAGAGCACGAATTTCTGGCAGAGCTTTGGGCCGTAGCCGGCGTCGGCCCCGAGGACCGCGTCGCGTGTCTGGACACTGACCCCGTAAACTTGATGGTGTCGATCGCCAAAGCTTTCGACTTCCTGGGAGTCGCCGAGGCTTACTGCCTGAGCGCCGGGGCGAACTTCAATCGAACGGTCGAGACCATCGAAAATCTGGCGCCAACAGTCCTGGTCAGCGTCCCGTCGATAATCGAAAGATACTTGTCCAAAGCTCCGTGGNCTCAATCCGATGATGGACGTCCTCCATTCTCGAAAGTAATATATATCGGTGAATCCATGCCATCGACGACCCGCCGAACCCTGGAGAACGCTGGCGTTGAGGTATTCGGTTACTACGGGGCCTCCGAGACATCCGCGTTGGGTATAGAGTGTTCGGCTCACGAAGGAATCCACATCATCCAGTCACGAAATATCCTCGAGTTGCTTCCCAACCGAGTTGATCCGACGCTGACGGAGGCAGTCGTAACCACGCTGAACCAACGCGCCCAACCTCTGTTGCGTTATAAACTTGGGGACCAGGTGAAACTTCTTCCAGAACCATGCCCCTGTGGAATTCCCGACCCTAGATTAATCGTCCTGGGCAAACCTGACGAGTTCATATCTGTGCTGGGTTCCAAAATCGGCTATGGCTCTCTAAAAACATCCGTATACCGTAAAGCCGACGAGGTTGGACCCTTGCAAGTCGCCATTTCAAGAACCACAATCGAAGTGTTGGACTTGATATTGCCTGATACAATCAAGAGAATTGAGAAGGAAGTCTTGGAATCGGTCGTGTCGGCAGAACCAGACCTCGCGTTTTTGCTAGACAGCGGATTCCTGAAGCTGTCGGTTACATTCGTGGACCCAGGCCACTTCTTCTCCGACAGAAAATTCAAACCGATCATCGACCATCGGGGCTGACCGACCGGAACCCCCTCGAGTTAAAGCGCAAACAGATGCAGACAGCCCACGAATCTATGGAAGCATTGTCGAACACGATCAGAAAATCTCCCGTGTTCGGCCTCTTGTCGTCATCAGACAACCGCTCTCTCAAGTGGGCCGAGAAATGCGCTGACAGCGCGATTTCCCATGATTTCTCGCGTTTATCCGACCGTCAACTACGGCAAGAGTTTTATGCGTCCAACGAACTTGATAGAACGCTGTCGATAGCATCCACCACAGTCAATCGACGCCTCGGAGTCTGGCAAATTTTTGATATGAGCGCCGAGTTCAAAGATTTCGTCAGATTTCATGACATAGCCGATCAGGTCATCGAAACCGCACATTTCAGTGACTCTATAAAATACTTCACTGANCCTGATTTTTCCGACACACNGGCGTTTGAAGAAATGCTANNTCGGTCGCTGGATGACAACGGNNTNNTCGGTCAATATCGCGCGATCGTGCGTGGNCTGGTGATCGCTGCCGAGAGGCGAAAGACCNCGTTGNCAGAACACATCTCGCTATCCGCCGATTTCTACAAAGCCATCGCCGAACTCGATGAGCGCCACAANTTGAAATTCANGCCCACTCGCCAGCAGGTCATCGNCGCCGCCCTGCTCACGCGAGGCATCATCGTCGAAATGGACGCNGGCGAAGGGAAGACGATTTCAACAGTGCTGGCGGNCCTCGCATACGCGGCACAGGGNTCACGAGTCCATGTGCTGACGTCCAACGACTACCTAGCACAGAGGGACGCCGAATGGCTCGAACCAGTGTACGAATCCCTCGGAGTGTCCGTCGCCCCGGTGATCTCTCCAATGGACGAAGACGAGCGCAGAATGGCCTACGCTCGGACGGTCGTGTACAGTACTGTGCGAGAGGTCGGNTTCGACTTCCTGAAAGACAATCTCAAGCTCCCGCCNGACAAACCGATACAGTTCGGCATCGAAAACGCCATCGTGGACGAAGCGGANCACGTGCTGATCGACCAGCANCGAACGCCTTTGATTATCTCCGGCAACGAGANCGCGGACATCGCCACTGTCGAAAAGTCTCACGGCGTCATCCGGCAACTCCTCGACCTCCACTCCCGCCAGGTCGCTCAGGCAGAGCAAGAGTTGAACTCGGATGCCTGCCCAGACGACGACGCAGAGCTTGCGATGCTGTACGCCGCCAACCCTGACAACGACACGCTCAAACGCATCACCACCCAGCGCGGTGACAGCAGACAGCGATTGCTTACCGAATTGGCGGACATNGAAGACACAGCCAGCGCNCNGGATTTCGAGAATCGATACTACTACCGCGTAGACTCGCACACCAGAACCGTGCGCCTNACCGAGCGGGGAGAGGCATGTATCGACGNNAGTCTGGGAACCGCAAACTCCGNCCGACGATGGGCCGCTCACAGCCAGGCTCANCAGTTTCTGAGNGCCTACACGCTGTTCACAAGAGATGTCGACTACATCGTCGATGACGATGGCGTTGTTCTNGTTGATCCCTTCAACGGCAGGCTCTTNCCTGACAACCGATATCTCCACGGACTNCAGATAGCCTTGGAANCCAAAGAGGGACTGCCGCCAACGCCGGATGCTGAAACTCTGGCGCAAATCACGATTCCCGGCNTAATGGGCAGGTACCAGCAGGTGTCAGGACTCTCTGGCACCGCAATAGAGGCGCANGACGACTTTCTGCGAGANTATGGNCTGNCNGTTGTTAGAATCGAGCCNTCCGAGCCGTCCCNACGCACCGAATTCCCGCCAGAGATTCANAACAATACCGAAGCTCAACACTCTGCGATACTCGCAGAGGTCGAGCATTGGCANTCTCTCGGCCGGCCCGTCCTGATCGGAACAACCAGCGTCGNNGAATCCGAAGACATCAGTTCTCTATTGCGCGACAACGATGTTCCGCACAATCTACTGAACGCCGTCAATTCCGAACGAGAGGCNCAGATAATCCGAGACGCGGGCGAGTTCGGNGCCGTAACCGTCGCCACAAACATGGCCGGACGCGGCACCGACATCCTCCTGAAACCTGATCTCAACCAACGNATCCTGANAGCCGCAAAGTCGATGGTCTCAAACCAACCGCGCTCGAATTTCTCAATCNACTGNGCCACTTCGGCNGAAGCATCGTTGCTCGCTCACGAGTTGGATNCGTCAGATAAATTTNANATCTCCCTCACCGNCGTNGCTACAGTTGAGGTTAAGCCGATGTGTTCANATCTGGCGCCAGAAAATAAGAANTCATTCGGACTCGGCCTCTGCGTCATCGGCGTTTCGCTGAACGGGTCCTCGCGCATTGATCGCCAATTAAAGGGCCGCGCCGGACGCCAAGGCGCCTTCGGCGCATCCAAGCTGATAGTGTCCTCACAAGACGACCCCATCGCCTTCAGTCGCCAGGCAAATTCGATTCGTTCGGCCAACGCGACCAACACTCGTCGAGTCCCAATATTGGTCCAATCCATCCAGTCCGAATCCGACGCCGACGAACGATGGCGTTCCGCCCTGTCCCGTGACTACTCCAGCGTCGTCGAAACCCAGACGCTCTCCTTCTATCACTGGCGGCGGGAGCTTTTGGCTTCAAACGTTTGGCGCCAATCACGTTCAGACTCGGTCGTCAGTTGGGCCATTGAGTTCATTTCCAGCGAGTTCGACTCAATATCCGAAACCGGCTACGAAACGGTGTTCGACCAGATTCAGAGCCAGTTATGGACTAACATCGGCATTGATTGCGAGTGGATGTACGGGCTAGGCAAAACTGAATTATCAGACCAGCTTGCTGCCACAGTCTTGGATACTGTCGACGACATCAGTCGCCAGTTTGAATATGAAGAATTTGACCAACTCGCCACAAACGCTCAAGTNGAAACAGCNGACAAGTTGTGGCCCCAACATCTGAATCATCTCCAGGACGTCGCCCTGAGTTGCGCCATCGCAGGCCCAACTCATCGCGCCGCTGTGGGCGAATTCATCGAACAAGCTCATTCGTCATTCCAGGCTTTTCTAGACGACGTGAATCGGGAAGTTGTTCCCAGTATTTTGGCCTTGGACACAGCCGGAGAGCGCCGGAACCAGACAGAACAACCAATCGTAATAGGCAACGAAATCCTCAGNGTGCTCGCGTAAAACACACGGGAAGAAACGGAGCGATTAGCATGAGAANGCGTAGAANATTTAAGCGCACAAGCATGGCGGCTCTGGGAACTGCGNCCCTTTTGGCCGGCCCAGTCGGCGCCGCGTGTAGTTCCGGNCCCACTTACGANGACTGGGCGGCGACAGACGGNGCGGCCGGCCGCATCAATCTCGACGANGTTCANAANGCGTTCAAAGACTCAGACAGCGCAACCGAGTTTGAGAAACGNGTCAACGAAATCTACGAAGGCGACGAAATCGTCCTGATTCGATCCAAGCAAGATGGNGATTCGTTGACTCTCGAAGGTTGGGAAGACCTCAANAAGAGCAAGGAAATCGACGATCAGGACGACCTNCTGTTCGAGATCGTGAAAAACAACGACAGGCACGAAATGCGGGGCCACGGATCNAATGGCTATTACCGCAGCAACTTTGGCGCTGGCAATTTTCTGTTCACCTACATGCTTATCTCGGCCATGTCCCCTCGTGGCTACTACTACTCCACGCCCATCAACCGGTACGACACCATGAACCGTAACCGGTCCAACTATCGCTCATCTTCGACCTATCGGTCCCAGGTGACGAAGAACAGCAACTACTTCTCCCGGCAAAAATCATTTGCACGCTCCANCTACACTAACGCCGCGAAGAATACCAGCGCGTCCCGAAACTCCTACCTCTCATCTCANAAGAGCAGCGGGGCGTTCAAGTCGAGCAGCACGGGAGTTCGCAGCAGTTGGGGCTCCAGNTCCANCTCGGGCCGGACATCNGCCANNTCAGGCGGATTNAGAGGCGGCGGAGGCGGCGCGAGCGTTATTGGNTTCGTCAGACCCAGCCTGCGATGACCCGTGAGGACATAACTCTCCGAATCACCCTGGGCGAGATGNCCGTGGAGGATTCGTTCTGGGTCACGACCTCAATCGACACAACCGTTACGGTCCATGATCTGCTNAGCAGCGTGTTTCCAGTTTCNGATGANGCGGCCAACGCCGTTGAAAAATCCCTTGACNTCCGAGCCAATCCTGACCTNNCGGATATGTACCAGGAACTTCAAAACGTCATATCCCAGTGGAGAGAAGAGGATTCCCAACTAGAGTTCAAGACCGCCNCAGGGACCGACGTGCTCCCNGGCGATCCAGTGTCGCGACACANAACCACNNTCAATAGCCAGNAAAACACCGTNCACATTGTCTTNGAGCAGCAACTCGACGCGCTAGTTGCCTATCAACGCAACGGCGGNAATCNAGACGATTTCATCCAGTGGATGCAAGGCAGCGTGCTTATCTACTTTTTGGATAAGCACCACTATCCGCTGCCCGCNGAACCCGNAGAACACACTGNNGACTGGCGACTTCTCCCGATCGCCGATGAATTGGAAATNCTATCTTTCATCGGCCCGTCGAGAACCGAGGACACGTTCGAGATCACCAGCAAGGGACGAGGATTTATCGGCAACATGATCGCNGAAACCGAGTCNTACATNAGAAGGTTCGACGTGTTCAGCGACATCCTGCCNGGGCGTGGGTTGCAGCCCACTGTNTTCGGAAATGGNCAGGGATTGGACCTGCGCGTTCAAATCTTCGAGAATCAGGGAATTGACCCTTTCAGGGCCGTCTTCCTGCTCCGAATGTACGACGGAACGCTGGATCGCTGCACAGACTCATGGCGCGTGGACATCCATGAACCCCAGTTCTTCAATCGNTTGCTGGAGCCTGTGTTAGACCACAACCGAGTAGACGATGACGACCTTGATTGGGTGATCGACCAGGGGTTGGAACACATCCAAAANACTGCGGACAANCCCAGAAGCCCGACGCGATCACGCCCGCTCAGGTCGCAGAGATTGACCGACTAACCCGCTTTAGATCGCGAAGTACAGTATCAGGCTNGCGCTCACAAGCACCGATGTCTCAATCAACGCCAAGCCCAGGTTCCGGTCAACCGTCAACTCCTGGGCCATGCTAACTTTGGGAAACAGAATCAGGTCAACAAGCGTCCTGACAACGAAGAGCAGCGCGGNCCCGATCACTGCGAACGTNAGGAACCCCGCGATACCTTCTTCCCAGGTCGTGAAGTCTCCAAAGACCGCCTTAAAGACCACTATAGAGATGGCNATAAGGTTTCCAGCAAGCGCAACCCCGACGGCAACGTTATCGCGCTCGATCTCATCGTGGACGTCATACGAAGTAGTGAACTCATAGANCAGCGTGTAGAGTATCANCGTCANCAATCCGAGACCCAGGAATGCGAACGACGTCTCAGGCCCNCCGCCAACACCGGCGACCGAACCCGCGATCACGATGCCGACCGCGACATAAACCGCNGCCTCGACAGCGCCAGTGCCGGCGTTGTGATCTTCGANGATTTCCTTCTCCGTGCTGAACTTGTAAAGCACCAGCTTGTCCACGATTATCCGAGCAACGTTGAGAATGATGATTCCGATCACCGTTGTGACCAGAACCTCAATAACATCCTCCCAATACTCGGTGGTGAACCCCAGATTCGAGTCTACGCTCGAAGTGAATGGCTGATATACCGCGCCAACAAACACGATAATGATGCCCAGATAGTAACCGGCAATGCTCAGCGCCAGCGCAACATTATCATGAGTTCGCAGCTGTTCTTGAATCTTGTATGGCGTCACAAAATCCTGAACCAGCCTGGCGAAAGCGAGAAGCAATATCCCCATGCCAACGTACACCAGCCCTATGGGGAATGTCTTCAACACCTCAATGAATGCGTCAATCATAGCTGTTCACCCGCCGTTCTCAGACTCATTGCCGATACACGCGCACGATATGGGAGGACAATGAAACGGAAGTGTACACTTCAAAGGGCATACCTTCCCACTTCACCACCGAAACTCCCCGTTCTTCGTCCTCGNTGCCGAAGTCCCATATCCAGAAACCTTCGCCCTCGGACGTTCCGTCTTTGTAATAATAGACCTCGTGGCTGTTGCGATAGTAGTAGTTTTCGCCCCCGAACTCCACGAAATTCTCAATAGACTTGATATCGTCCCACTGGCTCAGAGTGTCTTCTTCAATTCCGATAACTGAAAGCCCCATCGCATTGTCATGGTCGGTGACAGCAATCGACGNATCGTCATCGTCCGACCACTCCATCGAGACCCTGCGGTCGTCATCCACCNCGATGATCTCAANCGTATTGCCGTATGCGCTCTCCAATCGGTTTTTACTCTCGACGATGAAGTAGGCATCCTCGAATGTGGGCGAGAAACCCGGAATCACGATCACGTCTCCGACCACCGCGGTGCGAATCGAATCGTCCAGTGGAGNGGTTCCGCTGCTCTTTTTTTTCTTGCCNAACATTTTTTTGAACATATCAACCTGCCCTCAAATCCGCCAGATCAGAATGCCTCAGTATTGTGGCTCTTCCAGCGGTTGATCGCCGCTTGNGCCCGAGGGCTNATCGCGTTTTGCACCTGCACGTTCAACAGCGCNGGACGCTCCAACTTGATCGCCCGCTCCAGAGCCGACGGGAGTTCTTCAAGGCTCTCCACCAATTCGCCGTGGCCGCCGAGACNCCGTACNACTTGATCATACCGTGTCGGAAGCAGGTCTGTCGCCACAGTCTTGCCGTAGACTCCCANCTGAATCTGCCGGTCAATTCCCCAGGCCGAGTCATTTCCCATGATTCCGACCACTGGCAGATTGTGTCTCACGGCAGTGTCGAACTCCATGCCATTGAAGCCGAAGGCGCCATCCCCAGTGAACGCGAACACTCGACTCTCAGGATACGCCACTTTCGCCGCGATCGCGGTTGGCAGCGACGAACCCAGCATGCCCAGAGTCGAAACGTACCACCAGCGATGAGGAGCCAATGCAGGCAGATATGCTCTGCCGAAGTGACAGAAATCGCCGCCATCAAAAGTCAGGAAATCGTCGGATCCAAGATGGCGTCTGCCCTCTTTAAACACCTGCATCGCGTGCATTCGATCATCGCCTTCTCCCAGCGAATTAAGAGTTTCTTCCTGCACTGAACGCGCTAACTGAAGCTTTTTGAACCAGGGCAGGTCGGACCAAGAATGTTTCGCTGCCTCGTTAGCCAATTGCTGGGAGACAGCAGAAATGTCTCCAACGATCCCCACGCCAACCCCGCGATTGCGCCCAATCTCGGCCTCGGACGGATCAATCTGAATTACAGTGGCTTCAGGAGACACTACCGGCGCCATCGCGTAGCCCACGATCAGGTCCTGCTTGCGGCCTAACAGCACGACAACGTCGGCCTCTCTCAACAGTTTCGCTGCTTGATTCAGGCCGCTGTCGAAAAATCCGTAACAGTACGGATGAGCATCGGAGACCAACCCGCGCGCGTCCCCTTCGGTCATCAAAGGCACGCGGGTGGTCTCAATAAGATTCTCCACCGCTTCGCCCGATTGGGAGTACGCCCCCGCGCTTCCCACGATAATCAGGGGCTTGCTCGCCCCCTTCAGAATCTCAACAACCGCCCTCACCTGTTCATCTGACGCCATCACCGGGGCCGTGGATCGGTATTCAGAAGACGGATAGAAATTGACGTCATCCAGCGATATTTCCTGCTGCTGCACGTCCACCGGAATGGTCAGATGCACCGGCCCGCGCCTCCCGGAGTACGCGACCCTTGCCGCGTGGGCTACCATATCGGGTATCCGATTTGCGCTCGTGACCATCCACGCCCCTTTGGTGGTGGGAAGGGCCATGCCAACCTGGTCGATCTCCTGCATAGCGCCCCGGCCAAGCTCGTTAAGCTCTGCGCTGCCGCTGATCGAGATAAGCGGGCTGCCGGAGTGCATAGCATTGGCGAGACCAGGAATCGCGTTAGCAAAACCTGGAGTCGTGTACATCGCAACCCCAGGCCCGCCGGTGAGGCGTCCCCACGCGTCGGCCATATGCACCGCGCTCTGCTCGTGCCGAGTATCGATGAACCGAAAATCCTGATCGGCCATGACATCTAGAGCCGGAAGAATATGGTCTCCGGCAAGCGTGAAAACGGTGTGCACGCCCTCGTGTTTGAGGGCCTGGGCCAGCAGATGGCTGCCGGTAACAGTCCTGGATGTGCTCATCCCCATCTCCGAAATTATCGAAATATGACTCCGCCATTGTGTGTTGGCGGCGCCTGACATTGTATTATCGGAGAACCAAGTGTCAAGCAAACTGGCCGAGATTGCGGAGCTAAGGTAAAGTCAGCTTGGAAATAGTGTAGTCTCCGGTGTTTGTCACTCATAGCGATGCGCCGTCGTAAGCGACGCTCGCTGGGCCAGACCCCACGGGATATGTCCCGATGGTAACGCCGTCGAGTTGCTTGCGCGATACCGTGCCGTGGCCGCTTTTGGCGATCCAGACATGCTCTCCGTCGACGGTCAAAGTGAACGGCAGTTCGCCGAGTCGGTCCAGTATGAAATCGAAAGCCAGCATACCGACCGGAAACTTCCCTAAGTCTGCCCCATCTGGGCCAACCTTGCTTAAGGTATTCTCTCTCCAGTTGGCGGCCCAGATGTTCTCGCCGTCGTTGGTGAATGCGATGGGCACGTCGTAGACGCCGGCGACGTCGCCATCCACGCTTATCTTACTGACCGTGTCGCATGGGCATTGGCTCCGCATAGATACTCACCATCGGAGAACATATTGATCGGGGCGGACCCTGAAGCGATAATTGCCACGGGCTGCCGTCTTTGTTTAATGCCGTCGCGACGTGTGTTGTGTTTGACGCGACCCAGACCTTTTCGCCGTCGAACGCGATAGCGTTGGGAATCTCGCCCGCTTAAAAGCTCCTGACAGTGTCCCACCCAGACCAACCTTGCTTACAGATGCTTCGTTTCGGTTGGCTGTCCAATTAAATTCACCATCGAACACCATCGCATTAGGCTCTTCGCCGTTCGGGAATACGCCCAATTGTTCGCCCTCGCGATTCAACTTGGCCAGAGTCCCATCCAGCGCGTTCGCAACCCAACCCGAGTCATCGGTCAACAACACCAGGACTGGAGCATCGGCGTGTTGAAGGTGGTGGTGGCGAAACGCTCCAGAGGGTTATAGATAAAAGTGGGGACCCGGATGGTGACGGCGACGAATTGGATCGGCGTGTTTTTTTAAAGGAGACGCGCTGGATCGGCCCGGTCCCACTAGAGTATCGATGAAGAGGTAGGGGACTACTGAACTAAGATCATTCCACCACAGCCACTCTGGTGTGGTTTGCACAACCTCACGCTGGGTGGTTGCGGCTCGCCTTGGCTCTGCGTCCAAGCGCCCAGAGTTCTGACGGAGCTGTCAGGGATCTGAAACGGATTTGTCGGTCGCGTATGACGGAGCGACAACATCGGGGTTGCTGGTACGCTAACCAACTAAACAACCTGAAAACCTACTGACTAAATTGGCACAGCCTCCGCCCAAAAAATCCGTTTGCCACAACCTTAATCCGTTGATATACTTGACGTGTGTGGCGATAACTTCGCCGCCGTTGGGGATTCGTCTAGTGGTAAGACGACAGATTCTGGTTCTGTAAACCGAGGTTCGAGTCCTCGATCCCCAGCCAAAAATTGTTTTACAACGAGGCGTATTCTTCTAGAGGCCAAGGACACCGTTCTCTCAGGATGGAGATCACGGGTTCGAACCCCGTATGCGCTTCCAGAGGCCAGGCCCAGAAATCCAAGTCAAGCATGTGGCGCATTCGTCTAGCGGCCTAGGACACCGCCCTCTCAAGGCGGAGATCACGGGTTCGAATCCCGTATGCGCTACCACCAGAGAAACCGGGCCTTCGTTGTGGCGCGTTCGTCTAGCGGCCTAGGACGCCACCCTTTCAAGGTGGAGATCACGGGTTCGAATCCCGTACGCGCTACCATCCCTTCCTCGCATCGAATCACTTCCAATACCCGTATGGTTATTGACTTGCTGAACTGCGGCCTAATGCCCTCGAATCTCTGTCGATCGACCTCAAATCGGCAGAAACACGCCCTAAGTCCCCCATTCACTGCTGGTCGATGCGCCCGATCGACCACTTGTTGGCAAATTTCTGTGCCCCGAAGTACGTTTCGAGGTTCATTGCATGCTCCAGTCTGGGTCGAAAATAAGACTAAACTTAGAAAGAAACATTACATCAGGCGCGTGTAAACTCTTAGTTGCCCTTTGAATTGGCACGGTAGTACAGCCTTCGCGCAGGTGTCAAATTGCCTTCGACCGAATATCAACTGCCCCAACTCGGCCATGATCTAATGGCCCACGGATGCGTGTCGCCACGGCGGACGCGCCGATGGATGACCCACCCTTCCAGGACCAGCCCAAGCCAACTCCGCTGGGGAGACCAAATCCGGCTCAGCTATCCGGGGTC